>NZ_DCNR01000102.1:0-7981 GCF_002322065.1 Dermacoccus sp. UBA1591
TCCTGCCGTCGTTGCTGCTGCGCTTCTTCTGAGGCCCGGCGCCGTCGGTAACCGCGTTCCACCTGCGGCACACCCTGGGCTGGCAGGATGGCAGCATGACTCTGACGCGTGACGAAGCGCAAGCACGAGCCGCGATCGTGCATCCGACGGCCTACCGCATCGACCTCGATCTCGACGCGGGGCCCCGCACGTTCGGTTCGACGACGACGCTGACGTTCGACGCGCAGGCCGGAGCGTCGACGTTCGTCGACCTCGACCCCGACGAGCTGCTGTCAGCGTCGCTCAACGGGCGTGACCTCGACGTCACCACGGCCCTCGACGGTCGTCGCCTGCGCCTCGACGATCTCGCCGAGCGCAACGAACTCGTCGTCACCGCGCGCATGACGTACGGGCGCGACGGGCAGGGCCTGCACCGGGCCACCGACCCCGCCGACAGCAACGACTACGTCTACGGCCACCTGTTCATGGACGCGGCATCGCGCGTCTACGCCTGCTTCGACCAGCCCGACCTCAAGGCGCCGTACGACGTCAACGTGCGCGCCCCGCAGGGGTGGACGGTCGTCGCCAACGGCGCCATGCGCGAGGTCGAGCCGCAGCTGTGGCGCGCTGCGACGACGAAACCGCTCGCGACGTATTTCGTCACCGTCTGCGCCGGCCCCTTCGCCACCGTCACGGCTGAGCACGACGGCATTCCCCTCGCGCTGCACGCGCGCGCCTCGTTGCGCGACCGGCTCGAGGCGCAGGCCGACGAGATGCTCACCGTGACGCGCGAGTCGTTCGACTACTACCACCAGCTGTTCGGCATCCGATACCCGTTCGGCGAGTACCACCAGGTGTTCGTTCCCGAGTTCAACGCGGGCGCGATGGAGAACCCGGGGTGCGTGACGTTCCGCGACCAGCTCGTCTTCACCGGCGCCGCGAGCCGCACCGAGCACCTGTCGCGCGCCAACACGATCAGCCACGAGATGGCGCACATGTGGTTCGGCGACCTCGTGACGATGCAGTGGTGGGACGACCTGTGGCTCAACGAGTCGTTCGCCGAGTACATGGCCAATCGCACGCTCGTCGCGGCCACCGAGTTCGACGACGCGTGGGTCGACGTCGCCGCCGGCCGCAAGGCATGGGGTTACGCGGCGGAGCGGTCGCCGTCGACGCACCCCGTCGCGGGCGCGCCCGCGCCCGACACCGACACGGCGCTGCAGAACTTCGACGGCATCTCCTACGCCAAGGGTTCGGCGGTGCTGCGTCAGCTCATCCACCACATCGGTGACGACGCGTTCATCGCGGGCGTGCGCCTTCACCTGCAGCGGCACGCGTTCGCCAACGCGACGCTCGCCGACTTCCTCGCCTCCCTCGAAGAGGCCTCCGGCACCGACCTGACGCGGTGGGCCGCCGCGTGGCTCGAGACGGCCGGCATGGACACCCTCCGCGTCGACGGGTTCGTCGGCGCGGCCCGCGGTGTCGTGACCGAGGGTGCCGATGACGCAGCACTTACCACCCGCTCGCTCGACGACGCCCGCGACCCGGCTGCATCCGCTCCCTTGGATCACGATGCCTCCGCCGCGGCTGACACGACGAGCGCGCCCCACCTCGTCATCGAGGCCAACACGGAGTGGCCCGCCGAGCGCACGCACACCCTCCGCGTGAGCGCCCATTCAGCCGACGGCGCCCTCGTCGCCGTCGACGACCTGACGGGCGCTGCCGGCCGCGTCGACCTGCCCGAGGTGAGCGAGGCGATGGCGCGCGGTGAGCAGGTCGCCGCCATCATCCCGAACGCCGGTGACCTGACGTGGGCGGGCGTCGAGTTCGACGCCGCGACCCTCGCTGCGCTGCCGACCGCACTGCCCGGCATCGCCGACGCAACCACGCGCGGCATGATCTGGACGGCACTCGCCCACGGCCTCGCGACGGCTGTCGTCTCCCCGCAGCAGGGGCTCGCCATCGCCGAGGGCGCACTGCCGGCCGAGACGCAGATGCCGGTGCTCGACGTCGCCGTCGGCGTGGCCCTGGGGCAGGTCGTCGGACGCTTCATGCCGTGGTCCGAGCGTTCGGACGCTGCGGCACGTCTCGCCGCGGTGGGGGAGCAGCTCATGGCTGCGGCATCGGATTCTTCGACGAGCGCCATGTCAGCGGCGTCCTCGACGAGCACTGCCAGCCCGTCGTCGAGCGCTGCCGGCGCATCTTCGCTGAGCCCTGCCGGCGCGCCGTCATCGACTTCGGCCGGTGCGTCCTCGGGCGCACGGGTCGATGCCGTCGACGATCCCCGCCTCCTCGCGGGGGCGCGTCTCGTCGCCTCGACGGGTGACGCCGAGCGTCTGCGTCCCTGGTTCGCGGGGGAGGGCCTGCCGGCGGGGCTCGACGGTGACGCACCGTTCCGGTGGCGCGTGGCGCGTCGCCTCGCACAGCTCGACGCCGTGACGATCGCCGAGCTCGACGCTGCCCTCGCGGCTGACGAGACGATGCCGGGTCAGCTCGGCTATCTCACCGCCCGCGCCTCGTTCCCGACTGCCGAGGCGAAGGAATGGGCCTGGGAGGAGCTGACGGCCGCCCCCACCGCTGACGCTCCCGCGCACAGCAACTACGAGATGAACGCCCTGGCGAGCGGTTTCTGGTCGGCCGACGACGAGGCCACGCTCGCGCCGTACATCGAGCGCTACGTCAGCGACGTCCCTGCGATGCGCGCCTGGGTGGGTGAGGACGCCCTCGCCCGCGTCGCGTCGCTCGCGTTCCCGACCGCGCTCGCGAGCGAGGAACTCGACGTCGAGGCCCGCCGCATGCTCGAGCGCGACCTGCCCGCATCGGTACGCCGTGCCGTCGTCGACCAGCAGGCCCTCGTGCGTGAGGTCCTCGCCTCGCGCGCCGCGTTCGTCGAGGGCTGATGGGGCTGTTCCCAAAGCCCGATCTCGAGACGGGGTTCGTGCCCGATCCGTGTCTCGACCCGTTTCGCGATCGCGCGGCGCGTGCCACGTTGCCCGATGGTCGCTCAGGAGTTCTGTACGTCGAATCGGATCGCCTCGCCACGCTCGAAAGTGGTCATCTGTGGTGGAGACGCTGGTCGGCACCCTACGAGATCGCGATTCTGTGGCTCGACCTGCCGGACGGAGTGTGCACAGACATCTGGCTGAGTGACGACGCGGCGATCGAGGCCGAGACCGAACAGTGGGCTCGACGAAAGTGGACAGGGATCAGGCAAGGCGGTCGCCCCGCCCCGATCTATGCGCTCGAGTGGCTGGGGGACGAGGAGTCCCGCAGGATCGGCGCCGAGTTCATCGACCCCGAGGCCGAGGAATCGCAGGCGTGACGCACGATGGCGGGTAACTCACAGGTTGGGTCGCAACTGCGCTCCACCTCGTGAGTTACCCGCCATCGTGCGCGCCCGAACACGAGCGCAGCGGCGCCGATCGTCAGGGCACGATGACGCTCAGCGTCTGCGCGACGCACGCGGGTCGCTCCTGACCCTCGATCTCGACGGTCAGCGTCATGGCGACCTGGGCGCCCTTGGGGCTCTCGTCGACGCTGTCGAGCACGATGCTGCCGCGCACCCGCGACCCCACGGGCACGGGCTGCGTGAAGCGCACCTTGTTCGAGCCGTAGTTGACGGCCATCGTGATGCCTTCGATCGTCCAGATCTCCGACGACAGCATCGGCGCGAGCGACAACGTCAGGTAGCCGTGCGCGATGGTCGTGCCGAACGGGCCGCTCTTGGCGCGTTCGGGGTCGACGTGGATCCACTGGTGGTCGCCGGTGGCGTCCGCGAACTGGTCGACCATCTTCTGCGTGATCTCGTGCCACTCGCTCGTGCCGAGATGCTCGCCGACAGCCGTCTTGAGTTCGTCGAGTCCGTTGAACGTTCGCATGGTGTTCTCCTCGTCCCGGTTCAGCAGAGCGGTCCGCCGGCGACGTACAGCACCTGCCCGGAGACATACCCGGAGCGCTCGTCGCAGAAGAACGACGCCGCGTTGGCGATGTCGTCGGGCTGGCCGGCCTTCTTGACGGCCGTCATCTCGGCGGCGCCCTTGATGAAGTCCTCGAACGGCACGCCGACGCGCTCGGCCGTCGCCGCCGTCATGTCCGTCTCGATGAAGCCCGGGGCGATGGCATTCGCCGTCACGCCGAACTTACCTAGCTCGATGGCGAGCGTCTTCGTGAAGCCCTGCAGCCCCGCCTTCGCGGCCGAGTAGTTCGCCTGGCCGCGGTTGCCGAGCGCGGAGCTCGACGACAGGTTGACGATGCGGCCGAAGCCCTCCTTCGTCATGTGCGCCTGGCACTCGCGCGACATGAGGAACGAGCCGCGCAGGTGCACGTTCATCACCATGTCCCAGTCGTCGGCCGACATCTTGAACAGCAGGTTGTCGCGCAGGATGCCGGCGTTGTTGACGAGGACGGTCGGCGCGCCGAGCTCGTCGGCAACGCGGGCGACGGCGCCCTTGACGCTCTCCTCGTCGGCGACGTCGCAGCCGACGGCCAGGGCGTCACCGCCGGCTGCCTTGATGGCCTCGACCGTTGCCGCGCAAGCGGATTCGTCGAGGTCGAGGACGGCGACCTTCATGCCATCCGCGGCGAGGCGCTTGGCGACGGCGGCGCCGATGCCGCGCGCGGCTCCGGTGACGATGGCGGTTCGCTGGGTCATGGGGAAGTCCTTTCGTGGAGCGGGGGGTCGTTCAGGTTTCGTGGCTCATCTACTCGCGTGCACGTGCACGCAAACAGCGACGGCCAGCAGTAGCCGGCAGCAGGTCTCAGACGAGCCCGCCGGTGACGGTGATGCCGCCGTCGACGACGAGCGTCTGGCCCGTCATCCACGCGGCGTCGTCGGAGGCGAGGAACGCGACGGGCCCCGCGATGTCCTCCGGCGCGCCGAGGCGCTTGAGCGGGTAGGGCTTGACGACGGATTCCTCGCGTCCCTCGTACAGGGCCTTCGCGAAGTCGGTCTTGACGACGGCGGGGGCGACGGCGTTGACGCGCACCTTCGGGCCGAGTTCGGCGGCGAGCTCCTCCGTCATGTGGATGACGCCGGCCTTCGTCACGCCGTAGAACGCGATGCCGGGTGCGGCGCGCAGCCCGGCGATGCTCGCGAGGTTGACGACCGAGCCGCCGTTGTCCTTCATCCACGCGTTCCAGACGGCGCGCGTCCACGACAGCGTCGCGAGCAGGTTGACGTCGGCGATCTTGCGCGCCGCGTCGTCGTCGAGGTCCATGAGGCCGCCGTAGACGGGGTTGATGCCCGTGTTGTTGACGAGCACGTCGATGCGGCCCCAGCGCTCCATCGCGGTGCGCACGACCTCGTCCTGGTGCGCCTTGTCCTGCGCTTTGCCGGCGACGGCGATGGCCGCGTCGCCGAGCTGCGCGACGGCGGCGTCGAGCGTTTCCTGGCCGCGCGCGGTGATGATGACGTTCGCGCCCTCGTCGACGAAGCGCTGGGCGATGGCGAGGCCGATCCCGCGGCTCGCGCCGGTGACGATCGCGACCTTGCCAGTGAAGCGGCTGGCCTGTGCAGTCATGAAGCATTCCTCTCGAAAGACGCACGCAACGCTATTGAGCGTTGCTCAACAACACTATGCCCCTTCGGCGTACCTCGTGCGAAGTTCGCGCTTGAGCACCTTCATGCTCGGCCCGAGCGGCAGCGCCTCGACGATGTCGACGCGGCGCGGGTACTTGTGCGATCCGAGCTGCTCCCGGCTCCAGGCGACGAGCGTCTCCGCGTCGAGCGCAGTGTCGTCGGACGGCACGACGACGGCCATGATCTCCTCGCCGTACTGCTCGTCGGGCACGCCGATCACGGCGACCTGCGCGACGCCGTCATAGCGCATCAGCGTCTCCTCGACCTCGCGCGGGTAGACGTTGTACCCGCCGCGGATGACGAGATCCTTCGTCCGGTCGACGATGCGCACCCGCCCCGTCTCGTCCTGGATGCCGATGTCGCCGGTGCGGAACCACCCGTCCTGCAGGGCTTCGGCGCTCGCGGCCGGGTTGTTCCAGTAGCCGGCGAAGATGGCGTGGCCGCGGCAGACGACCTCGCCGCGCTCGCCCGGCGGCAGCAGCTCGACGCGTTCGGGCACCGTCAGGTCAGCGATGCCCATGTCGATGCCCCACAGTGCGTGTCCGACGGTGCCCGGTTCGACGCCGAGCGCCTCCTGGTTCGACGTGATCGACGGCGAGGTCTCGCTGAGGCCGTAGCCCTCGTGGATCTTCGTCGAGAACACCCTCTCGAACTTCTCGAGCACGGCTACGGGCAGCGACGCGCCGCCGCTGATGGCGTCAGCGAGCTGCGGGACGGGGATCTCGGGGTGCTCGCCGACCGCCTTGAGTAGCTGGATGTACATCGTCGGCACGGCGCAGATCATCGTCACGCCCTCGGCGTTCATGAGGCGCAGCGCCTCCGTCGCGTCGAAACGCGGCTGCAGGACGACGGTGACGCCACGCCGGAACGCCGCGTTGAGCGAGACGGACTGACCGAAGATGTGGAACAACGGCAGGCACCCCAGGACGACGGCGCCCGCCGCGACGCCGTTGCCGTCGAACGCGCTGACCGTGCAATTCATCACCAAGTTGAGATGGGTGAGGATCGCGCCCTTGGGCTTGCCCGTCGTGCCGCTCGTGAAGAAGATGACGGCGGGGTCGAGCGGCTCGCGTGCCACGAAGTTGCTGATGGGTTCGGCGCCGGCCGCGTACGTGGTGATGTCGACCGCGGGGACACCGGTGATCTCCGACGCCTTCGTCGCCGTCGCCGCGACAGCCGGGTGGTGGAGCAGGCGGCTCACCTCGGCTGTCTCGAGGAGGTAGGCGGCCTCGCGCCCTTGCAGCAGCGTCGGCACGGGGACGACGACGCCACCCGCCGCGAGGATGCCGTAGTAGCTCGTGACGAACTCGACGACGTTGGGCGCCAGCAGCGCGACGCGGTCGCCGGGCGTGACGCCGTCCGCGATGAGTTGCGCGGCGACCGTGCGCGCCTGGCGCCAGACCTCCGCGTACGTGAGTCGACGCTCGCCCTCGATCAGGGCAAGAGCGTCAGGGGTGCGGCGCGCCGGTTCGGCGAGCACGCTGGCGAGGGAGAGCGTGGTGGAGACGACGGGCAGCTCGGACATGTGCACTCCAGACGTTGACTGTGCTGTGCATCACATCACACCACACCGACAACGCTCCGGGGGCATCTTGTTGAGCATTGCTCAACAACTGGATGGCATTGTCCTGCGCACTGCCCGTCAGGCCTGATGACTTCCCCACATGGCGCCGCCTGACATGAAGTGGGACGTCCGCGGGCCGCCGCGTCTCCGCCTGGCGTCGTTCTGCATCGAGTGGGACGTCCGGGCAGCGTTGTCACCGGGGCCACCTACGCTGACTGCATGAGCGAAACAGCACTTCTCGTCGTCGATGTGCAGAACGATGTCATGGCCGAATCCGTCAACAGCGACGACGTCGTCGCGAAGATCTCATCGCTCGTCGATCGGGCGCGTGAGCAGGGTGTGCCCGTCATCTGGGTGCAGCACTCCGACCCGGGGATGCCGCGTGACAGCGACGCATGGCAGGTCGTCCCGCAGCTTGTTCCGGCACCTGGCGAACTGGTCGTCCACAAGACGTGGGTGATGCGTTCGTCGAGACCGACCTCGCCGAACGTCTGCAGGAGCGCGACGTCAAACGCATCGTCCTCTGCGGCGCCCAGACCGACGCCTGCATCCGCTCGACGTTCTACGGCGGCATCCACCGCGGCTACGACATGACGCTCGTCGAAGACGCGCACACGACCGCCGACATGCGCGAAAATGGCCTGCCCTACGGCCCGGACGAAGCCATCCGCGTCCTCAACGCCCAAGCGTCCTGGACGAAGCAGCCTGACGCGGTGGGCTCGACGACGACAGCCGCCGACGCGTTCGCCTGACGGGTGGCAGCCGCTCCCACGAGGGTTGTGGAGGTTCGTGCTCTGGGTAGCACGAACCTCCACAACCCTTCGCCGGACGCTCACCTACGGTCGAGGGCCATGGCGATC
>NZ_DCNR01000101.1:0-1082 GCF_002322065.1 Dermacoccus sp. UBA1591
GATCGTCGTCCTCTACCTCGTCGCCATGCTCGGCTTCGGGTTCTGGGGCCGCTCGCGCACCCAGAACTCGAGCGACTACCTCGTCGCCGGCCGCCGCCTCGGCACCTTCCTCTACACCGGCACGATGGCGGCCGTCGTCCTCGGTGGCGCCTCCACGGTCGGCGGGGTCGGCCTCGGCTACAAGATGGGGTTGTCGGGCATGTGGCTCGTCGTCGCCATCGGCGTCGGCGTGCTCCTGCTGTCGCTGCTGTTCGCCGGCACCATCTCGAAGCTGCGCGTCTACACCGTCAGCGACATGCTGAAACTGCGCTACGGCAGCAAGAGCGCCGCGGGCGCGTCCAGCATCGTCATGATGCTCTACACGATGTTCCTCGTCGTCACCTCGACCGGCGCGTACGCCACCGTCCTGCACGTGCTGACGGGCCTCGACAGCTGGATCTGCATCGCCATCGGCGGCGCCGTCGTGCTCGTGTACTCCGTCATCGGCGGCATGTGGTCGATCACCCTGGCCGACCAGGTGCAGTTCATCATCAAGACGATCGGCATCTTCGCGCTCATGCTGCCGTTCGTGCTCGTCAAGGCCGACGGCTTCTCCGGCATCCGCGAGCGCCTGGGCGACGACTACTTCGCCATCGCCGGCGGCAAGGTCGGCGCCGACACGCAGACGATCATCACGTGGTTCGTCGTCTACATGTTCGGCATGCTCATCGGCCAGGACATCTGGCAGCGCGTCTTCACCGCGCGCACCCCGAAGGTAGCGCGTCTCGGCGGCACCATCGCCGGCGTCTACTGCATCCTCTACGGCGCGGCCGGCGCGATCATCGGCATGGGCGCGCACGCCGTCCTCGGCGACGGCATCAAGGCGAAGAACGACGTCTACGCCGAGGTCGCCGACAAGATCCTGCCCGTCGGGATCGGCGGTCTCGTGCTCGCCGCCGCCGTCGCGGCGATGATGTCGACGGCGTCCGGCGCGCTCATCGCGTGCGCGACGGTGGCCCGCAACGACGTCGTCCCGTTCCTGACGGGCCGTGCCCGCGCGGTCGACGACGTCGCCGTCGACGCCTACAGCGACCACGACGCCC
>NZ_DCNR01000101.1:1347-10007 GCF_002322065.1 Dermacoccus sp. UBA1591
GAGAACCGCGCGTTCGTCCTCGGCCTCGGCGTGCTGACGGTGCTCATCTCGATCCTCATGGCGCGCCTCGACAACGGCGGCGACCTCGTCGTCGCGTCGCTGACGGTGGCGTACGACATCCTCGTCGGCGGCCTGCTCGTCGCCATCCTCGGCGGTTTCGTGTGGAAACGCGCCAACGGCACGGGCGCCGCGATCTCGATGCTCGTCGGCACGCTCGTCACCGTGGCCGGGATGGTCTACCAGGCGAACAAGCTCGGCGACACCCTGAGCGGCATCCTCGCCAATGAGCCGATCTACTACGGCCTCATCGCCTCGCTCGTCACGTTCGTCGTCGCTTCCCTCGCGACGCCGAAGACGGACGACGCGGTGCGCGCCGAGTGGGACGCCCGCGTCCACCGCCCCGCCGACGTCGAACTCGACGCCACGCCGACCGCACGCTGAGGCACTTGCCCGCCTCGGCTTGACGATGCCGCCGTCCGCTCGCACGCTGGAGCGGACGGCGGCATCGGCGTCCCTGCTGAGTCACGACGCGCCCCATCGCGCCCCGAAGACCGCCCACCTCACGAGGAGACCGCATGAGCACCCCCGATCAGCGCGAGCAGCCCACCCCCGACGAGGCTTCCGCGGCCACGGCACCAGCCGTCCCGAACGCGGACGACCTCGACGTCCTCGCCGCGCAGCTGAGCGGCACGCTCGTCACCGACCCCGACGTCGTCGACGCCGCGAGCCGTGACCGATCCCCCGTCGAAGAGGTGGGTGCGGCGATCGCCCTCGTGCGCGCGACGTGCCGTGACGACGTCGTCGCGACGCTGCGGTGGGCGAACGAGCGTGGCGTGCCCGTCATCACGCGGGGTGCGGGCACCGGGCTGTCGGGTGGCGCGAACGCGATCGACGGGTGCGTCGTGCTCGATGTCTCCCGTATGAACGCGATCAAGACCATCAACCCTGCCGAGCGCATCGCCGTCGTCGAACCGGGTGTGCTGAACGGCGATCTGTCGGACGCTGTGCGTGAGCAGGGCCTGTTCTATCCCCCGGACCCGGGCTCGTGGCGCATCTCCTCGATCGGCGGCAACGTCGCGACGAACGCCGGGGGCCTGTGCTGCGTCAAGTACGGGGTGACGAAGAAGTTCGTGCGTGCGCTCGAGGTCGCGCTCGCCGACGGCAGCGTCATGCGCACCGGCACTCCGACGGCGAAGGGCGTCGCGGGGTACGACCTCACGGGCCTCATCGTCGGGTCGGAGGGCACGCTCGGTGTCGTCACGGAGGTGACGCTCGCTCTCGTCCCGGCGCCTGACGACGAACTGGTCGCCGTCGCACTGTTCGACTCGGCGTCGCGTGCGTGCGAGGTGGCGGCAACCTACCTCGAGGCCGGCGGGCGCCCGTCGATGCTGGAGTTCATGGACGGCCCGACGCTCGCCGCGGTGCAGCGCATGGCCGATCTCGGCTTCGACGAGTCCGTCGACGGCATGCTCATCGTCGGGTGTGACGACGCCACACGTCAGGACGTCGAGTTCGCGGCGTTCTCGCGCCTCGCCGAGGAGGCCGGCGCGGAGGTGTTCGTCGCCGAATCCGTCGCGGAGTCACTGCAGTTCACCGCTGCGCGGCGCCTCGTCGGCAACGCGTTCGAGGCGATGGGCCGCGACCTCGTCGACGACGTCTGCGTGCCTCTGCGACGCACCGGCGAACTCGTCGACGGCGTGCGGGCGCTCGGCAAGAAGCACCGCGTACGCGTCGCGACGGCCGGCCACCTCGGCGACGGCAACATGCACCCCGCCGTGCTCTACTCCCCCGGCGACACTCCCGAGGCCGTGGACGAGAAGCGTCGCGCTTACGCCGCGTTCGAGGAGATCATGCAGCTCGGCCTCGATCTCGGCGGCACCATCACTGGTGAGCACGGCGTCGGGCGCCTCAAGGCGAGCATGCTGCCCGTCGAGCTCGGCGAGACGAACACGCGCATCCAGCGCGAACTGCGGCGCGTCTTCGACCCGAATGGGACCCTCAACCCGGGTGTGAACCTTGCGAGCGATCACTCTTGAGATCAAGCGCGCGCAGCATGCGCAGCTACCTCGAAGCCGTCGGTGGCACCCTCGTCATCGAGTACGTCGAGGGTGACAACCACGTGCAGGTGGCCTGAGCCCCGTCAACGCGCGACGGGGATGAGGGTGAAGATGACGACGCTCTCGCCGTCGGCGGCGTTGCGCCAGGTGTGTGGTTCGCGGCCGGGGAAGGTGAGGGTGTCGCCGGCGCCGAGTCGGTGCGTGGCGTCGTGCAGCGTCACGTCGAGCGCGCCGGAGACGACGTGCCAGATCTCGAGCTCGCAGTCGATGGCGTATGGCTCGGCCTCACCGGCCCCGCCGGGTTGGATGACGGCGCGCAGCATCTGCACGGAACGTTCCTGACGACCCGTGACGAGGCGTTCGTCGATGCCCGTGCCGCCCATGTCGACGACCGGCGCGTCGGCGAGCTTGATGAGCGACGTGCGGGGTGCCTCGAAGAGCGAGCCGACCTCGATCTGCAGCACCTGGCACAGCGTCACGAGAGAGGCGACGGACGGCGACGTGAGGTCGCGTTCGACGCGGCTGAGAAACCCCTTCGTCATGCCGGCGAGCTGCGCGGCCTGCTCGAGGGTGTAGCGGCGCGCCAGCCGGGCGTTGCGCAGCCGGGCGCCGATGGCGACGTTCTCACGCACCCCTTGCACTGGTAGTGACTTCACGCCGACTCCCCCTTGGTTGTATTGCGGTAAACCCTACGCCGGATCTCACCGCTCTCCCCAGAAAAGCCGTCAGAGTCCATTTTCGCCGTCAGTCCAGGGCGATGGGGCCGTACTCGCCGAGCAGCTCCCCTGGCCCGGGGTTTTCCGGAGACGAACTTCCGCCGAGGTGACGGACCACACCCCACACCGCGTTGAGGCCGGTCTGGACGGCGCCCTCGGCCCAACCGGCCGTCCACGAGATGTCGTCGCCGGCGAGGAAGATACCGCGCTGGTGCTCCGGCAGCTCGTCCTGGGTGAAGTGGGTGAACAGCCGCTGCTGATACCGGTAGTGCCCCGGCAGGTTGGCCTTGAACGCGCCCATGAAGTTGGGGTCGGATTCCCACGAGACGGTGATCGGCTGGCCGATGATGTGGCTCGCGATGTCGACGTCCGGGTAGATCTGGGCGAGCGAGTGCAGCATGAGCTCGACGCGCTCGTCGGCATCGAGCGCGAGCCACTTGAGCGCGTCGTCGTTCCACGTGTACGACAGCAGGATGACGGCGGGCCGGTCCGGGCCGTCGTCGAGCAGGTAGGTGGCGCGGTTGAGGCGGTCGGTGAGGGTCATCGACATGACGTCACGGCCCGTGGCAGGGTCGACGTCCTTCCAGAACGGGCGATCGACCATGACGAACGTCTTCGAACTGCTCATGTAGTGGCTGCGCTCGATCGCCATCCACATCTGCGGGCTGAACAGCGCCTCCTCGGTCGTGATGCGCGTCGACAGCAACCACGACTGGCACGTCGTGACGAGCGCCGGGTACGTCGCCTTGCGCCCCCATCGCTCGGTGACCTCGAGGTCGCCGCTCTCATGACGCCGGATGGCGGCGACGGCGCCGCGCGGCGCCCCGTCGTGCAGGCTCGCCAGGGTGGTGCCGGCCGGCCAGTGGGCGAGCTTCTCGGGCGCGTGCGACCACAACGCCTCGGGCAACTTCTGCGCTCCGCCGAGGATGCGGCGGTGCTGATCGTCGGCGTCGGTGTAGACGACGCGCAGGATCTCGAGGATGGAGTTCGGGAAGTCCGTGTCCCAGCCACCCGTGCCGAAACCGACCTGCCCGAACGCCTCACGCGCCGCGAAACCGGCCTTCTTGAACGATTCGGAGGCGGCGATGAAGCCGTAGAACGTCTGCTCGTCCATCGTCGGCACGAGCTCGTTCCAGATCTGCTTGATGCGCTTCGTGTCACGAGCGCGGATGGCGCCCTGCATCTCGGTGAAGCGCGCGCCGTCGTCGACGGCGGCCTTCCACGCGTCCGCGACGTCGCGGAAGAACTGCGGCAGTTCGTCGGGCGTGCGCGCGTAGTGCGCCTCGCCGCCGAGCTCGATGACGGTGCTCGGCGTGACGTCCGACAGCGGGTTCGGGAACGCCTCCGTCTCGAGGCCCATCGCGTCGATGTAGTGGTAGAGCGCGCGGCCGGAGACGGGAAAACGCATGCCACCGAGGTCGGCGACGACGTCCGGGGCGGCGCTGAAACTGTCGGTGCGCAACCGGCCACCGATGCGGTCGGCCTCGTGGACGACGGGCTTGAGGCCCAGCTTCATCAGCTCGTACGCGGTGATGAGGCCTGACAGGCCGGCGCCGACGACGGCGACCTCGGTGCCGTACATCTCCTCCGGCACGCTGCCGAGACCCTCGGGGTGGGCGAGGTATTCGTCGTAGCTGAACGGGAAGTCGGGGTTGAGCATCGTGACGGGCGCATCGCCCGCGTGCTCGTCGCGATCGTGCGGGAACTCGGTGACAGCGGTCATCGCGGGGTGTCTCCTTCTCGGAGTGGATGGTCGGGGTCGAGGTCGTCCTCGAGGTGACGCTCATAGGTCGCCTGGTCGAGCGTGGCGAGGCGGGAGTGACGGCGGCCGTAGCCGAGGTAGACGGCGACGCCGACGGCCATCCACACGCCGAACACGATCCACGTCGAGGAACTGAGGTTGGCCATGAGGTAGAGACAGATGAGCGCGCCGGCGGCCGGCAGCAGCGGGTACAGCGGCACCGTGAATGCGCGCGGCAGCTTCGGGTTGCGCACGCGCAGATAGATGACGGCGACGTTGACGAGGGCGAACGCGAACAGCGTGCCGATGCTCGTCGCGTCGGCCAACTCACCGAGCGGGATGAGGCCCGCCGTCACCGCGACGACGCCGCCGACGATCAGGGTGCTGCGCACCGGCGTGGCCGTCTGCGGGGAGATGACGCCGAAGACGCGCGGCACGAGGCCGTCGCGCGACATCGACAACAGGATGCGGATCTGGCCGAACAGCACCGTCAGTACGACGCTGAAGATGGCGAGCACCGACGTCACCGCGAAGATGAACGCGACCCACGAGGCCCCCGTGATCTCACGCATGATCTGCACGAGCGGCGCCTCGCGCCCGTCGAACCAGTGCCACTCGCGGGCTCCGATGGCGGCGACGGCGACCGCGACGTACAGCACCGTCACGATGATCATGGACAGCAGGATCGAGCGCGGCAGATCCCGCTTCGGATCGCGCGCCTCCTCACCGGCCGTGGATGCGGCGTCGAAACCGATGTACGAGAAGAACACGGTGCTCGCGGCGGCGGAGACGCCCGCGGCACCCATCGGGGCCAGCGGTGCGAAGTTGCCCGCCTTGAACGCGGTGAACGCGACCGCGCAGAAGAAGACGAGGATGGCGATCTTCAGCACGACGATGATCGTGTTGACGCGCGCACTCTCCCGCGCGCCGCGTGCGAGCAGGGCCGTCGCGAGCAGGACGACGAGGGCTGCGGGGACGTTGACGACGCCGCCCGCCCCGGGTGGGTTCGCGACGGCCTCGGGCAGGCCCAGGCCGAACGAGTCGAGTGTCTCGTTGACGTACTGCCCCGCCCCGACGGCGACGGCTGCGACGCTCACCGCGTACTCGAGGACGAGACACCACCCGCACACCCACGCGAGGCCCTCACCCATCGTCGCGTAGGTGTAGCTGTAGCTCGACCCGGCGACGGGCACGAGGCCCGCCATCTCGGCGTAGGAGAACGCCGACAGCAGCGCGGCGACGCCGGCGATGACGAACGAGATCCAGATCGCCGGGCCAGCCTCGGGCACCGTCTCACCGAGGACGACGAGGATGCCGGTGCCGAGCGTCGCCCCGACCGAGATCATCGTCAGCTGCAGGACACCGAAACTGCGGTGCAGGCTGCGCCCGGCGGAGGTCGCCTCGGCCTGCGCGAGCGTCAGCCCGATCGGCTTGCGCCGCAGGAGCTGGGCGCCGAACGGGAGTCTCGAACGCGCCTGCTCGTCGAGCGATGAGGACACGGGGCACCTCTCGAAGGGGTCTGTGGGCCAGACCACGATGTCACACATCGCCGAGTTGTTTCGTGTTGGGAAACGCATGTGCTTCGACGTGGCGAGAGGTGAAGACGAGCGTTCTGGCTGGATGCGAGTGGTCTGCCGCTCGTGGTCAGTCATGCCGCTCGTTCTTGCTCGCCGGCGCGGGCACGCCGAGGGGCTGTGGCTGACGTCAGCGCCAGGACGCGTAGGTGTCGCGGCGCAGCTTGGCCAGGTAGGGGACGGCGTCACGGGCTGCGGCGACATCGTCGCGGGTGATGTCGGCGACGAGGAGTTCGGCGCCGTCGCCGCCCTGGGCGAGGAGGCCGCCGTCAGGCCCGACGATGACGCTGCCGCCGCCGAACGTGAGCCCGTCCTCGACGCCGACGTGGTTCGCATAGGCGAGGCCGACGCCGTTCTCGAGGGCACGAGCCCGCACGAGCACCTGGGGGACGTCGTCGAATCCGGCGGTGAGCGCGGTCGGGACGAGGATGACGTCGGCGCCCGCGAGCACCGCGGCGCGCGTCATCTCGGGGTATTCGACGTCGAAGCAGATGATGACGCTCACCCGCATCCCGGCGAGTTCGACGGTGGTGGGGGCGTCTGTTCCGGAGCTGAAGGCGGCGGCTTCGTCGTCGTCGAACAGATTGACCTTGCGGTAATGCAGGATCGGGCGGCCGTCGGTGTCGAACAGCGTGGCGGCGATGTGTCGCGCAGCCTCGACGTCGCGCAGGGTGCTGGCGACGCGTTGAGCAGCCTGGGCGTCAAGCAGCGTGGGCTCTCTATGTCGAGCAGTCTCGCCGGGCGCGCCGCCACCGCGGGCGGCGGGAGTGTCGGCCGTCGCGATCTCGGGATGGCTCGCGAGGACGGCGATACCGTGACGCGCCGCGGTGGCGGCGAGGGCGCTCGCGATGTCGGTCTGCTGGGTGGGGTCGACGGCGTGCAACCGCTTCGGGGCGTAGCCGGCGAGGAAGAGTTCGGGGGTGACGAGGACGTCAGCACGGCGCGCGGCAGCTTCACCAGCGCGAGCGTCGATGATGGCGAGGTTGGCGTCGACGTCACCGACGACGGCCTTGTCCTGCATGACGGCGATGCGCATGACGTCGAGGATGGCAGATGCGACGGCACTCGAGGCCCGATCCGACCACCACGCCCCCGCGCGGCGACCGTGCGACCCGCCTGCCCCCTCTGCGATTTTCGTCCACATTCGCGATTCTCATCCCCATCTGCGAATCCCGTCCCCTTCGCGATTCACCGTCACATCGGCGATTTCCGTCCACTTTCGGCTCGTGTCAGGCCCCCTGACGGCCGCACCAGCACCGCCGAGTTGGATGCGCCCCTGCGTCGCGGCAGGATCGTCAGCATGAGTTCTCGGCCTGACGACGCCCGCCCCGTCTACCTCGATCACAACGGCACGACGCCCGTCGCGCCGGAGGTCGCCGAAGCGATGTGGCCGTATCTCACCGAGCACTGCGGCAACCCGTCGAGCGCGACGGCGGCAGGGCGCCTGGCCCGCCGTGCCGTCGACGATGCGCGCGAGCACGTCGCTGCGCTCATCGGTGCGTCGGCGGACGAGGTGACGTTCACCTCCGGCGGCACGGAGGCGAACAACCTCGCCATCCGCGGCGTGACGGCGGCGCTTCGCCGCGCTGGCGCGTCGCCCGCGGCCGACGTGAGTTCGACCGTCGTGACGTCGGCGGTGGAGCACCCGGCGACGTCGGCGCCCATGACGCTTCTCGCGGGCGAGGGCTGGGACGTCGTGACGCTGCCGGTGACGCGAGCCGGCCACGTCGACCTCGCACCCCTGCCGCGCGACCATGTGGCCTTTGGCTCGATCATCCTCGCGCAGAACGAGACCGGGGCGATTCAACCCGTCCGTGAGTTCGCCGCGAGCGTGCACGCGGCGGGCGGTCTCGTCCACACCGACGCGGCGCAGGCTGTCGGGAAGATCGGCGTCGACGCCGACGACCTCGGCGTCGATCTGCTCAGCCTTGCCGGCCACAAGCTGTACGCCCCCAAGGCCGTCGGCGCGCTGTACGTCAGGCGTGGCACGCGGATCGAGCCCCTCGTCGTCGGCGCGGGCCAGGAGCGCGGGCTGCGTCCGGGGACGGAGAACGTCGCCAGCATCGTCGGCCTCGGGCGGGCCGCGCAGCTCGCACTCTCGCGCCTCGCCGACGATGCCGCGCGCATGATGAGCCTGCGTGACGAGCTGTGGCGCCGCCTCTCGACGGCCGTGCCCGGCCTCGTTCGCCTCAGCCCCGCGCAGAACTGTCTGCCGAACACGCTGATGATCTCCCAGCCGGGGCGCCTCGGGCGCGAGGTGCTCGAGGCAGCGCCTGACGTCGAAGCATCCACCGGCAGCGCGTGTCACGCTGGAATCGACTCCCCCGCAACGACACTGGTCGCCATGGGGTGCGACGACGGCGTCTCGCTCGGCGCGATTCGCCTGACGCTCGGGCGCGCCACGACGTCCGCCGACATCGACCGCGCCGCGACGAGCCTCGTCGCGGCGTTTCGCCACGTCGCCTGACGAGCGCCGGACCGCCGACGAACATGACCAAGAATCGCGGATGGGGACGCAGATCGCAGAGGTGCATACGGGGCCGGCGCTCACCGCGTGAGGCACGATGGTGGG
>NZ_DCNR01000111.1:0-5253 GCF_002322065.1 Dermacoccus sp. UBA1591
GGCGAGGTCTTTCGGGATGGCGAGAGTGAAGAACTTCCAGCATCCGGGAGACCTCGACCCCTACCCGGCCACTGACGCGCTCAACCGACTAAACCCTCGTTCGTGAAGAGCCGGTTTGGAGAGCACCCCCACTCGCGGCGAGTGTGCGTGCACACCACCCACCCCAGATGCACACCACGGCACGGAGTGGATGGTGCACAAAACCTTCGTTTGAGCCACATGATTCGCCGCCTGGCCGCCACATCTAGGCGTTCGCCATGGCCGATTGCCCAGTGCGGAGCGTAGAGCAGAGTCCGTCGTTTGAGCTGCGCCAGGAGCATCCGTCGCGCATAACAACAGGAAACTGGTCCGCGGTGCAGCAAGACTCGCAAACCTACTCCGACAACGGCGCCACGTACTATCGCTACTTCGCCAAGCTTCAGGTCGCGATTCCCGCACCGGTGAATGGAACCCTCACCCTGCCCCCGCTGAGCTGGTTCATTAACTGCACCACATCCCTCCTCAGCCAGGTGAGCGTGAATGCCCGAGGTACAGTCACCATTAACGGCCAGGAGATCGTACAGGTCGGTCCTTTCCGCACAGTGTGATGTTTGCTCGGAGTTCACGTCGCACCCATTCCTCCCTTTGGAATTTTTTCTTCAATGCGACAGACCCCGGCGTCGTTTCATGACGCCCCGCCCATTTCGGCGGGGATCTCGAGGACGACTGTTACCTACTCGAGGGCGCTGATCATCACCTCGACGCTGTTGAGGTGGAGTTGTAGGCCGGGGACGACTTGATCCAGGCCACGCCTCGGGGCATCACATCAGCTTCAGGGCGGCGTGATTCCATCAACGGTGCCGCGCCGCCCCCGACGGGGGCCACAGCAGTTGATGGGTGTGAGTGCCACTCGGCTCGGTGATGGTGACGTCCTTCTCGCAGGCCCGGCGTAGTCGCGAGGCGACGGGGATACCACCATCACCGCCGCCGATGATGACGATGGAGTGGGACAGGGTTTCCTTCATGGATGCCCCTTAGGGGTAGTTGCGACGCGGTGCGTGGCGCGTCTCATGAGAGTTGTTTGCGAACACCGGAGACGCTCGGAGTGCCCGTGCTGCGGTTGTAAGGCAGTTTCGAGAGCATGGTGCCCATGGCGCAGGTGTTCGACAGCGCGGCGAACATCAGGCCGCCGCCCACAGCACCGGACAGCCACTTCGCCTTCGGTACGACGGTGCTGGCGAGTACGCCCGTGGCCACGAGCGAACCGGCGACGAGGCGCACCTGACGCTCCAGATCCCAGCGGGCCTGGCCGAACTCGACGTCATGACCGGCGTCGCGCCAGGCCTCGAAACCGCCGACGAGGACGCTCGTGTGCGGCACCCCGACCTTGGCCAGGGCCTGTTCGGCGCGTTCGGCGCGTGGGCCCATGCGACAGATGAGGACGGCGTCGCGGTTGATGCCGGCGCCGATCGCGGTGGCGTTCTTCTCGATCAGATCGACCGGCACGTTGATCGAACCGGGGATGCGCGCAGTGCCGTACTCGGCGGGGGTGCGCACGTCGAGCAGCAGTGTCTCGCCGGCCGTGACGGCGTCAGCGAGCTCGGCGGGGGTGAGGCGGTTTGCCAGGGCCATGAGAAATCTCCTTGAGTGGTGGATCGGCGGCTGCGACCAGCGGTCGCCGGGGGATTGGGGATCGGACGCGAGGGTCACAGGAGTTGGGGCAGGGCGCGCCACGCGGTGTACGCGGCGACGCACATCAAGAAGACGGCAAACCCGAGCTGCAGCATCCTCTTCGGGATGCGCTGGGCGAGCCGGCCGCCGAGCGCGGCTCCGATGACGGCGGTGGCGGCGAACGGCACCACGACATTCCATTCTAGATCCGCGCCGTCAGCAGAGTGGAACAACAACGAGGTGGCGCTGTTGATGACGACGACGAGCAGGGACGTGCCCACCGCATACAGCATGCAGTACCCGAGGGCCAAGGTGAGGGCGGGAACGATGGCGAACCCGCCGCCGACGCCGAAGAAGCCGGTGAGCAGGCCGACGCCGGTACCAGCCAGGGCCACCTTGACCAGGGCGAAGGTGTGCCCTCCGTTCTCCTCGCGCAACGGTCTCGGCACGCAGGCGGTGTTGTCGCGTTCGCGTCGTGCCCGCATGATCATCACCGTGGCGACGACGACGAGCAGCGCCGCGAACAGAGTGAGCAGTAGATTGCCGTCGACGCCGCGCGAGGCCCGGGTGCCGAGGTAGGCGCCGCCGATGCCGACGAGTCCGAAGAGCGCGCCCTGGCCCCACTGCACGGTGCCGGCGCGGTGGTGGCTCCACAGGCCGACGAGGGAGCTGATGCCGACGATGACGAGCGAACTCGCCGTCGCCTCGTGCGGGCTCCTGTGGAGCGCGTAGACGAGGACGGGCACCGTGAGGATGGCGCCCCCGCCGCCGAGCCCGGCGACGAGCAGGCCGACGGCGATTCCGGCGACGACGGCGATGAGCATGACGCTCAGGCCTCGCTGCCGTCGACGATGGCCAGCGACGTCTCGCGGGCGTTGTCGAACGCGTCGTCGACGGCGACGACGTGACGCCCGGCGGCGTCGAGCACGGACGCCGCGATCGAGGCGCGGTACCCACCGGCGCAGTGCACCCACACCTCGCCGGCGGGCACCTCGCCGACGCGGGTGATGATCTCGTGCAGCGGCACGTTGATCGCACCGTCGATGTGGCCGCTCGCGTACTCGCTGTCGCGTCGCACGTCGAGGACGACGACGTCACGGTGGTGACGCACCTGCGCGAGGTCGGCGAACGTGGCGCGCTCGAACGAAGCGAGTTCACCACTCGTCCAGTCCTGCGGTGTGCCGGTGGCGGCGGCCTGGGGGCGTTCGATGCCGATGCGCACGAGCTCACGCTGCGCCTCAGCGACCTGCTCGCGGCTGTCGCCCAGGAGGGTCAGTGGCGTGCCCCACGGGATGAGCCACCCGAGGTAGGTGGCGAACTGGCCGTCGATGCCGAAGTTCAGGGCCTGCTTGACGTGACCCTTCGCGTACGCCTGCCGGTTGCGCAGGTCGACGACCCATTCGCCGGCCTCGAGTGCGGCGCGGATAGCATCGGCGTCAGCCGCGGCGGGCTCGCTGAGGTCGGGGGCCGTGGCGGGCGCGTCGAGGTTGGCCGGGCCCATGTGGGCGTAGTAGGCGGGCCATGCCTCGAGCCCGGCGAGAATCTGTTCGACCCAGGTCTGCTCGTCCTCCATCAAAGCGGGGTTGGTGCGCTTCTCCGCCCCGATGGTCGAGGAGTCGGCGTCCGACTGGGTCGCCGAGCAGAAGCTGCCGAATCCGTGGGTGGGCAGAACCGCGGCGTCGTCGGGCACCTCATCGGCGATGCGGTGCGCCGAGGCGTACTGGTGGTGCACCAGAGGGTCGGTGTGCTCGGGGCCGAGCAGGTCGGGGCGGCCCGTCGAGCCGAACAGCAGGGAGCCGCCGGAGAAGATGCCCACCCGCTCGTCGTGCGAATCGAGCGCGTACGACAGGTGCGTGAACGTGTGTCCGGGGGTCGCCATGACGGTGACCGCAAGCGCGGGCGAGACCGTGATGACGTCACCGTCGTCCACTCCGACGCGTTCGAAACGCACCGGGTCGGCCACGTTGACGTGGTACGCGGCGCCCGTCGCGTCGGCCAGCGCGCGGCCGCCGGTGACGTAGTCGTTTTGAATGTGCGTCTCGAACACATGAGTGATCCGCACCCCTTCACGCTCGGCGAGATCGATGACGCGGTCGATGTCACGCTGCGGGTCGACGACGAGAGCGACCTCACCGTCGTGGGCCAGGTAGGAACGATCGCCGAGCGTCTTCGTGTCGATGGGGATGATCGTGGCCATGGCGTTCTCCTCGTGCGTACTGGGCTGGAAATATACCCCCGGGGGTATCTGTCGCCACCGTACTCGCATACCCCCGGGGGTATCAAGTAGGGTGGGGGCTTCATCGCAGTTCGAGTGGAAAGGCATCGGTGTGGAACTCTCTGCCGACGACATGGCTCCGGTGGTCAACCGGCTCAAGCGCGCCCAGGGTCAGCTGGGGGGTGTCATCCGCCTCATCGAAGAGGGCGGCGATTGCCAGAGCGTCGTCACCCAGCTCGCGGCGACGAGTCGCGCTCTCGATCGCGCCGGTTTCGCGATCCTCTCCTCGGGCCTGCAGCAATGCCTGGCGACGAAGGGCAGCGTCGAGGGCGAGGACGCGAAGACATTGGAGAAGCTGTTTCTGACCCTGTCCTGAAGCGCCTACCGCTAGGCGTAGCTCAAACGAAGGGTTCTGCACCACCGAGGCGAGCAGCTGGCTCAACCCACCGTTTCTGCTAGAGCAGCGGTCAGGTGCCAGCCCGAGATGTTGAGGTGTAGCTCAACGAATCTGTGAGCACGACCATCCGGCTCACAAATCCGACGCTGGCGCTCCCAGGTACGAGCTACTGCCGGGCAGCGAGGTACTCCACTGCGGGGCGTGGTGAGCTGAAGACAGGGGTGGGCAGGTCGGTGAGCAACGCTTCCGCCGGGGCCATGCTGGCTTGAGCCAAGATGACGACATCTGCGGTCGTCGCCGCGGCCCGGGCGGTTCGTGCGACGCATTCGACGTATCCCACCTGGTCCCCGGCTTCGAACATGTCCCAGGCGCCCTTCGCCACGATCGGCGTGGTCTCAACTTCGTGATCTGCCGCGCTGGCTTCTTCTTCAAGCAGCGCCAGCGTGGGCGCGAGAGTGGAGTCAAGGGCTGCGATGACGGCGATTCTGCGCCCGGCCTGTAAGGCGCGGGCAGCCATGGGCCGGTCCACTCTGAAGACCCGCACTCCCGGTTCGCTCTGCTCAGCAACGCTCCCAAGGGTTGAGCACGTGCAACAGATCAACTCTACGCCCCGATCTTTCAGGCTGCGCAGCTGAGCCTCGACGCGGTCAGCGACGGACTGTGGACCATTCACGCGGGCATCAGTTAGAAGGGACTCGTCGACCACGTGCACGAGGTGCGCTTCGGGGGCGACCTTGCTCAGAAGGTTGTCGAAAGTTGGAACGTGGACTGGCGACGTGTGCAAGAAGCCGATGCGCGACATGTGTGCATTCTTCATCGCGTGGCGCACATCGGACTTGGATGTCTCAGCACCCACGGAGGGGCGGTGGCTGAAACGAAGGGTTCTGCACCACCGAGGCGAGCAGACGTCCTGCGGCTGCATGGTAATCGTGAACCATCTCATCGTCCTTGAAAGCTCAGACACCAGGGCGGATGGTCACAATGTGCATGC
>NZ_DCNR01000111.1:5444-11307 GCF_002322065.1 Dermacoccus sp. UBA1591
CACGGTGCGGCGACTCGGTGCTGACGGCGGCGTCGCTACTCTGTCGGGGTGAACATCCTCTCCATCCAGTCGTCGGTGGCCTATGGCCACGCCGGTAACTCGTCGGCCGTGTTTCCGCTGCAGCGCCTCGGGCACGAGGTGTGGCCCGTGTTCACCGTGCACTTCTCCAACCACACGGGGTACGGCGAGTGGCGCGGGCCGGTCTTCGATCCGGAGACGGTGCGCGACGTCATCACCGGCATCGAGGAGCGTGGCGTGCTGCCGCGCTGTGACGCCGTCCTGTCCGGCTACCAGGGCGCCCCGACGATGGGGGAGGTCATCGTCGACGCCGTCGCGCGCGTCAAGGCCGCCAACCCCGACGCGCTGTACTGCGCCGACCCCGTCATGGGCGACGTCGGCCGCGGTTTTTACGTGCGCGAGGGCATCCCGGAATTCATGCGGGACGTCGTCGTGCCCGCCGCGGACGTGCTGACGCCCAACCAGTTCGAGTTGGAGTTCCTCGTCGGGCGCACCGTCTCGACGGTGACCGACCTGCTCGACGCCGCCGACGCCCTGCGCGCTCGCGGCCCGAAGGTCGTGCTCGTCACCTCGGTGCAGACGGACGAGACACCCGCCGACTCGGTGCAGATGGCCGTCGTCAGTGACGAGGGGGCCTGGATCGTCACGACCCCGCTGCTACCCATGTACGTCGCCGGTTCAGGTGACGCGACAGCCGCGATCTTCGTGGCGCGCCTCATGACGTCGAGCCCCGCCGAGGCGCTCGCCGCGACGGCGTCGTCGATCTTCGCGGTGATGGAACGCACTCACGACGCCGGTTCGCGCGAGATCCTGCTCGTCGACGCCCAGGAGGCCATCGCCTCGCCGCCGATGCAGTTCGCGGTGACGCAGCTGCGCTGAGGACCCCTGGCCGCCCGAACGACACGGAGTGCCCGTCTTCACGAAGGAGGCGGGCACTCGTGCGTGAGGTGGGGAGGCTCAGCCGCCGAGGAAGGCAACGAGCTTGTGATCTCCTCGGCCAGGCTCAGGCCGGACTTGATGAGTTTTTTTCGTTGCTGGTCCCGTCGATGTCTTGCATGATTCTCCCCCAGGTTCGTCAAGGGGTGGGGCACCGAAACCTCCGTGTCCCGGATGACTTCGACACTTTCGGACGATGGTCTGCCTTGCAGTCTCAACCTTGTGACATGAATCGCATGTCGCTTGGCAGAACCTGATGAAACGTTGGGGGATCGTGCCGCGGCGTGTCCATCTGCCGTGAACGGTAGAAAGCCCAATACCGTGGGCGCATGGATCCGATCCGCAATCCGTACGCGCCCGGCGCCGGCCAGCGTCCGCCCGAGCTCGCCGGGCGCGACGAACAGATCAGCACGTTCGACGTCGTCGTCGCCCGCATCGCGAAGGGCCGACCCGAACGTTCGATCGTCCTCATCGGCCTGCGCGGCGTCGGCAAGACGGTGCTGCTCAACACCCTCCGGTCGGGCGCAGTGCGCACGCACTGGGGCACCGGCAAGTTCGAAGCACGCCCCGATCAGCGCCTGCGCCGACCTCTGGCGTCAGCGCTGCACACGGCCGTGCGCGAACTTGGCCACCCGCAGGACGACGACGTCGACCACGTCCTCGGCGTCATCAAGAGCTTCGCGCAGCGCGACGTCGACCCCAAGGCCAAGCTGCGCGATCGCTGGAACCCGGGCATCGACGCCCCCGCCGTTCCAGGCCGTGCGGATTCGGGTGACATCGAGATCGACCTCGTCGAGTTGCTGACGGACGTCGGCGGCCTCGCGGCGGACGTCGGCAAGGGCGTCGCCATCTTCATCGACGAGATGCAGGATCTCGACCCCGAGGACGTGTCGGCGCTGTGCGCGGCGTGCCACGAGATGTCGCAGAGTTCGCTGCCCGTCATCGTCGTCGGTGCCGGCCTGCCGCATCTTCCGGCGGTGCTGTCGGCGCAGAAGTCGTATTCGGAGCGGCTGTTCCGATACGCGCGCATCGATCGTCTGCCTAGGGATGCCGCGTTCAAGGCGCTGCAGGGCCCCGCGCAGGACGAGGACGCCGAGTTCACCGACGACGCCCTCGAGGCGATGTACGCCGCGACGGGCGGTTACCCCTACTTCATCCAGGCGTACGGCGCGACGGTGTGGGATCTCGCGCCCGGCTCGCCGATCACCGCGGAGGACGTGGCGGTTGCCGTCCCCGAGGCCGAGGCCGAGCTCGGTGTCGGGTTCTTCGGCTCACGCTACGAGCGCGCGACGCCCGGTGAGCGCGAGTACCTGCGAGCGATGGCGGACGCCGCGCAGCGTGTCGCCGACGCCGCAGCCGCCGACGAGTCGGGGGAGACGCCGGGGCTCGACGACATCGAATCGGTGCCGACGTCTCTCGTCGCCGAGGTGCTCGGACGTAAGCCCCAATCACTTTCTCCCGCGAGGGATTCACTCATGAAGAAGGGGCTCGTGTACTCCGGCGAACGCGGACGGATCGCCTTCACCGTGCCGCACTTCGGCCGCTACCTGCGTACCGTGACGGCGGACTGAGCGGCAGCGCGGCGGCTGCGACGTCGCCCGCGCCGCACGTCACATCCCGAGCTTGGTCTTCGAGAACGCCGCGACGGCCGCATCAGGGCCTTCGACGCTGACGCCCGAGCGCTCGCAGCGACCGCTGAGGTGCATCATGAGGTCGACGGGCGAGCCGGCGAGCACCACGGCGCCCGCGTCGGTCGGTTTCTTCAGTTCGACGTCGCCGCGCTGCGGGGCTCGCAGCGTCACGCCGACGGGCGAGGAGCGCACGAGCAGCTTGCCCATCGTGGTCAGCGATGACCACACGGCGTCCTCGGTGCCCTCGGGCAGCGGCGGCAGCGTCGCCTGCACGTCGGTGGGCTGTGCGCGCCGGACATCTTCGGCGTGCGTCGCGTACTCGACGAGGTTGACGCGCTCATTGATGGCCGGCACCTGCATCGGACTCAATTTGCCCGGCCCGCTGCGCACCTCGTCGACGAGGGTTGCGTAGGGCTTCTTCGAGCGCGCGTCCTGCACCTTCTCGGTGTGACCGGCGAAGGCGGGGATGAAGATACCGGGCATCGCGTCCGGGCGACGATCACGGATGACGAGGTGGGCGGCGAGGTCGCGCGCGGTCCATCCCTCGCACAGGGTCGGCGCGTCGGGGCTGACGGCGGCGAGCAGGTCGGCGACGTGGTGGCGCAGGGCGGGAGCAAGAGTCATGCGTCCACCCTTCCACGGATGAGCATCCCCCGGCAGCACCCATCGGAAGGGGTGAGTGACGTTCGTGTACGCGCGGTGGCGCGCGCCACCCACTCTGGGCGGGTGACGACGGCGAAGATCTGGGCGGGAATAGCCATCCACGCCACCATGCTGCTCGGCGAACTGATCCTGCTGTACGTCTTCGCGACGTCGGCCGTCAACGTCACTTCGACGCGCACGTCCTCGTGCACTCGGCGCTGAGCTTCTTCTACGACGCGATCGTGCTGGCGGTCGGCCTTCGGATCATCACGGTCGGCTGACGGCGTTTCACGTGAAACATCGACGCTGACGGCGGTGCGCCCCGAGCCGGCGGCGCGGCGGTTGACGTCGCATGTCATGCGTCGTATGGCGTCAGCGTCAGCCCTCGTGCCGCACCCGGCTGACGATCGCGCCACCGACGAGTCCGAGCAGGCCGGGGACGACCCAGCCGAAGCCGTTCTCGAACCATGGCAGGACGGTGCGCGCGCCGTCGACGAGAGCGTCGCGGCCCGCCGGTGCTGACGGCAGCGCGGCGAGCAGGTCGAAGAGCGCGGCGACGCCGACGCACGCGACGACACCGACGAGGATGCTGCCTCGGCCCTTCAGCCACGGCGACGCGAGGCCGAGCAGGATGAGCGCGATCGCGAGCGGGTAGAGGAACATGAGCAGCGGCGTCGACCAGGAGATGATGGCGCTGAGGCCGATGTTCGACACGGCGAGCGAGACGCCCGTGAACGTCAGTGCCCACGCGCGGTACCCGAGGCGGGGGAACATCTCGGCAAACATCTCCGCGCAGGCCGTGACGAGGCCGATCGAGGTCTTGAGGCACGCGACGAGCACGATCGCGGCGATGAGCACCTGCCCGAACGAGCCAAAGAAGTGTCGGGAGATGCCGGCCAGCGCGGTGCCGCCGTTGTCGGCGGTGATGACGCCGATCGACGTCGCACCCATCCATGCGAGCGAGGCGTAGATGGCCGCCATTCCGAGGACGCTGACGATGCCGCTCTTCGCGGTCTCGACGGCGATGCGTCGCGGGCTCGTGATGCCGAGGCGGCGGACCGCGTCGATGATGACGATGCTGAACGCGAGGGAGGCGAGGGCGTCCATCGTGTTGTAGCCGTCGAGGAAGCCGCGGGTGACGGGGCCGTCCGCGTACGGGCCCTTGGGGGCGGCGGTGACGTCGTGCGTCATCGGTTTCACGAAGGCGGCGACGATGAGCGCGCCGAGCAGCACGAGGAATCCGGGGGTGAGGTAGCGCCCGACCCAGTCGATCAGCTTGCCGGGACGCAGCGCTGCGGCCGCGGTGAGGGCGAAGAAGATCGCGGTGAATGCGAGCAGCGCCCATGTCTGTGCGCCGACGGGCACCGATTCGGCGAGGCCGATCTCGTACGAGACGGACGCGGTGCGCGGGATCGCGAATGCCGGCCCGATCGTCAGGTACAGCAGGCACGTGAAGACGACGGCGAAGCGTGGGTCGACGCTCGCCGCGAGTTCGCGGACGTTGCGCGTGCCCGACAGGGCGGAGGCGATGACGCCGAGGACGGGCAGGCCCGTTGCGGTGATGAGGAACCCGATCGTCGCGAGCGTGGTGTGCGACCCGGCTTCGCGGCCCATCTGCACGGGAAAGATGAGGTTGCCGGCGCCGAAGAACAACCCGAACAGCATCGTCCCGACGAGGAGTGTCTGTGCCGGACGCAACCGCGACGGCGTGGACGAGGAAACGGTCGGTGCGGCAGCAGAACTCACGCCGGTCAGTATGACAAGGACGGCGGGCCGAGCGGGCAGGGCGCCACCGCGTCCCGGGCCAAGGCCAGGAGCTGGCCTTGCCCAGCTCGGCACCACGAATGTGAGCGCCCTGGCCGAAAACGAGCTTCATGTCGCTCGTGTTCGACCAGGACGACGCTCACATTCGAGAGACGGTCACCCGGCGGCTTCGGGATCGCGCAGCCGCCGGGCCGGCGTCAGCTCGTCGCCTTCGTCAGGTCGTAGACGGTGACGCCACCGACCGTCGTGGCCTTGTAGTGCGCCTTGACCCACGCGGTGATCTGCGCGCCCGAGCCGGAGTTGCCACCCGGGCCGCCTCCCATGCCGCCACCGGCGATGAAGTACGTGATGTCGCCGTTCTTCACGCACTGCTCGAACTGGGCGAGCGTGACGTTGTCGTCGCTGCCGCTCCAGCCGCCGATCGACATGACGGCCGTGTCGCTGCTCAGGATGTACCCGGCTGCGCTCTGATCGCCGATGACGGCCGCCGACCACTGCGAGTTCGTCGCGTCGAGCAACTTCACCAACGCCGCGTTGGACGTCGAACCGCCCTGCGCGCCGGCGGAACCCGCGGAACGCTGCGTATCCGTCGTCGAACCTGAGGCCCCGGCCTCGCTCGACGAGCCGGACGAGGCCGCCGAACCGCCACTCGACGCCGCGCCGGAAGCTGAGCCCGAGCTGCCACTCGACGGAGCTGCACCCGAAGGAGCCGTACCCGACGGCTTGGTGCCCGACGGAGCCTGACCCGCCGCACCCGACGAGCCGGTCGTCCCAGAACCAGCCGAGCCAGCAGAACCCGTCGAACCACCAGGCGCACCCTGGGCGCCGCCGGGAGCCGAGCCCATCGACCCCATGCCGCCGCGTGCTCCGGC
>NZ_DCNR01000111.1:11639-14082 GCF_002322065.1 Dermacoccus sp. UBA1591
CCGACGACGAGGCCGGTGACGGCGACGCGGCGCGCACGCGCACCCCATGCCGGCGCGGCGACGAACGTCATCGCCCCGAGCACCGCAGCGATCGCGCAGATCCACTTCAGCCACGGCATCCAGCCGGACGCAGACGTCGTCAGCACCCGGAAGCTCCAGACACCGCTGACGCAGATCGCCGCGCCGAGCACGACGCGCCACAGCAGCGACGAGCGTCGCGCGAAGACCTCACGACCACCGACGGCGATGCACGCGGCGACGGCCGGCGCGAGCGCCACGGCGTAATAGGAGTGCACGGTGCCCTTCATGAACGACAGGCACAGCATCGTCACGACGAGCCAGCCGCCCCACAACACGAGTGACGCGCGCACGAGATCGGTGCGCGGTGCACGACGACGAGCGACGAGGCCTGCCACGAGCAGCACGAGGGACGCGGGCAGCAGCCACGAGATCTCGCCGGCGAACTGGCAGTTGAACATGCGGAACAGCCCTGCGGTGCCACCGAATCCACCACCGCCGGCGCCGGCGCCGCCACCGCCCCCGGCGTTGCCGTCGCCGCCGAGGATGCGGCCGAGGCCGTTGTAGCCGAGCGCGAGTTCCCATTCGGAGTTGTTCGTCGAGCCGCCGATGTAGGGGCGAGCGCCCGCCGGCCAGGCCGCGACGAGCGCCACGAACCAGCCGGCGCCGACGATGACGCTGACGAGCGCCGCCGCGAGGTGCTTGATGCGCGTGCCCAGCGAGAAGCGTGCCGCCACGAGGTAGGCGAGACCGAGGCCGGGCAGGACGAGCAGGCCCTGCAGCATCTTCGTCAGGAACGCGAAGCCGATGAGCAGCCCCGCCCCGACCATCCACCGCAGCGCGGTAGCCGAGGCGGAGCGAACCCGTCCGCGCCGCGTCGTCGTCGGCTCGTCACGTCCGCTCACCACGATGGCGCGCACGACGCAGTACGCGGCGGCCGTCATGAGCAGGACGAGCATCGCGTCGGGGTTGTCGAAGCGGAACATGAGCGCCGCGACGGGCGTCGTCGTCACGACCAACCCGGCGAGCAGGCCCGCCGCGTGCCCCGACCAGCGGCGCACCGCGCCGTACGTCAGGCCGACGGTGCCGACGCCCATGAGCGCCTGCGGCAGCAGCAGCGAGAACGACGAGAAGCCGAAGATCCGCGCGGACAGCCCCATGACCCACAAGGAGGCCGGGGGCTTGTCGACGGTGATTGCGTTGCTCGAGTCGAGCGAACCGAACAGCCACGCCTTCCAGTCCTTCGACGCGGATTTCGCTGCGGCAGCATAGAACTCGTTCGCGTAGCCGGAGTTCGTCAGGTTCCAGCCGTACACGACGGCGGCCAGCGTCAGCAGCGCGAACAGCGCCGGTCGCGCCCAGTTAGGGTCGTCATCGGCGCCGCGCACGAGGCGCCGCAGCCGGTCCTGACGCCGTGGGGGTGCCGCCGCGGAGTGCGGGGTGGCACCCCCCGGCAGCTCGCGGGCCCGACGGCCGTCGCGGCGCGATCGCAGCAGGCGCGTCGGTGTGGTGGTGGTCATCGCGGATCCCTCCGTCGCAGTCTCGGCGCCGATGCGCCGGGTGATGACGACGACTCTCGCGGCCGGCGCTTTGCTGCCCGCGTGGCGCCCCTGTGCGCCGTCTGTGAGCGGTTCGCCATCACGCCCCGCTCGACCTGCGCGGCCCCGCCCCGCTTGATCCAACGGGCGACGTCCCACCCCGCCACCCCTGAGATCGGCCCAAGGGCGCTGATCGTGTTGCGACCGAACGAAGTACGGTATGAGGCATGTCTGCCGCAGCGCCGCGAGGGCCGAGATCGCGGGGTTCGGTGAGGTTCAGAAGCCTCGCGCGGGCGGTGGGGCCGCGGCTGCTGCGCGGTGTCGTCGCAGCGGCCGTCCTGTGCCTGCCCGTCGCGGTGCTCGCGCTGCTCGTCACGCGCCACTTCGCTCCGATCGTCGACCTCGACGAGCGAGTCGTCGTCGCGGCCACCGACGTCACGCGCGCACACCCCGGGTTCGAGGACGCATTGATCGGGTGGCAGTCCGCGTTCCACCCGACGATGGTCTACCTCTACGCGATTCCCGTCGCCGTCTGGACGTGGCTGCGCGGCTTCCGGGCCCGCACGATCTGGGGCGTCGTGACGATGCTCGTCGGCTGGAACCTCGGCCTGCAGGTCAAGCTCATCGTCGAGCGGGCGCGCCCCGTCATCGCCGACCCCGTCAGCCATGCGCCGGGCTACAGCTTTCCCAGCGGCCACGCGTTCAACGTCGCGATGATGGTGACGACGTGCCTCATCATGACGTGGCCGCTCGTGCGACGCTGGCACCCGCTCATCCGCGCCGCAGCGGTGACGGTGGGGGTGCTCGTCGTCGTCCTGACGATGCTCGATCGCATCTTCCTCGGCGTCCACTTCCAGAGCGACGTGACGGCGGGCGTCCTGCTCGCG
>NZ_DCNR01000111.1:14356-16868 GCF_002322065.1 Dermacoccus sp. UBA1591
CGACGCCCAAGGAGGTGCTCGTCTCCATCCTGAAGCGCGCTGTCCTGCCGGCTCTCGTGGCGTTCGGGGTGCTCGTCGCCATCGGCAAGATCATCATGAACGTGTTCGACGAGATCCCGGCCGAGGACACGCTCTCGCGGGATGTCGCCGGGTGGCGCACCGCTTCGCTCAACCCGATCTCCAAGACCGTCTCGACGATCAACGACACGTGGTTCACGATCGGCGGGTCGGTCGTCGTTGCGCTCGTCATTCTCGTGCTGACGCGCAAGTGGTGGCTCGCCATCCTGCCGGTCCTCGCGATCAGCCTCGAGGCGAGTGTCTTCGTGCCGGTGACGAAGATCGTCAACCGTCCGCGCCCCGAGGTAGAGCGCCTCGACCCGCACGCGCCGCCGACGTCCAGCTTTCCGAGCGGGCACACCGCGGCGTCGTTCGCGTTGTTCTGGAGCATCATGCTGCTCGCACAGCGCATCCCGAACGTGCTCGCGCGCCGCATCGTCCAGGTCGTCTGCTTCGTCTTCCCGTTCTTCGTCGGCTTCGCGCGCCTGTACCGCGGCATGCACCACCTCAGCGATGTCACCATCGGCGCGCTGCTCGGCATGCTGTGCGCGGGCATCTCCTACACGGCGATCCGCGCGACCGAACGTCAGGCCACCGAGCGAGCGGACGGGGTTCGCGGCTGAGCGACCGCCCGGCGGGTTCGAGCCGGGAAAGCTCTCCTCAGGTCAAGAACGCAGGCAGAAAGCCTGCGTTCTCGTCATGTCCAGAGCTTGTCAATAAATGTCACATCGAGGTTACGAATGTCCAGGTGTCGCAGGGGAGGCGCACAAGCAAATCCCTGTGCCCTCGCAGATTCCAGCCTCTCCCTGTCGGTGAACTGAGAAAAAATTGTGCGTCAACTCGCCATTCGACCCTCGCGTGGTCTATACATGACTTGACTCTCAGTCCTCGGGCTGACCAGTCACCTCACCCCCCACCGCCGGAGCCCCACGCCCCGGTCGCTCAGAGGAGACATCAATTCTCATGAAGCGCACCACCCTCACCGTCGCCTTCGCTGCGGCCTGCTCCTTCTCGCTCGTCCCCGCCGTCGCTCAGAGTGCCTTCGCTGACTCCCCGGCGACGCGGCAGGCGTCGTTCCAGTCGGCATCGGCGCATTCGAGCCTCGTCGGCTCCGCGCAGTCGCAGTCGGCGGCGCTCGTCAAGGCCGTCGGTCTCAGCGCCGACAACGCCTTCAAGATCAAGGACGTGCTCAAGGACACCGACGGCTCGACGCACGTGCGCGTCGACCGCACCTTCAAGGGCATCCCCGTCGTCGGTGGCGACCTCGTCATCCACCGTGACGCCTCCGGCAAGGTCACCGGCCACGACGGCATGTTCGACGGCGCCATCACCGTCGACACCGCACCCGCCATCCCCAAGGCCACCGGTGAGGCCAAGGGCCTTGCGGCCGCCAAGGCCCACAAGAAGAGCGAGGGGCTCGATGCGGCCAAGGGCGCGGGCAGCACCCTCGTCATTCGTGTCGACGAGGCCGGCAAGCAGCAGCTCGCCTACATGGTGAAGACGACCGGCATGCAGAAGGACCGCACGCCGTCGCGCGTCCGCTCGTTCATCAACGCCGACACCGGCGCCGTCATCTCCTCGTTCGACGAGATCGCCCACGCCACGGGCAACGGCATCTACGACAAGAACGTCACGCTCACCACCTCCGGCTCGAGCGGTTCGTACAAGCTGAGCAATCCGAACACGGGCAACTACACGACCGACTCGAACAACCAGAAGATCAACGGCACGACGATGACGGACGCCGACAACGTCTGGGGCGACGGGTCGAACTCGAACCGTCAGAGCGCCGGCGTCGACGCGCAGTACGGTGCGGACACGACGTTCGACTACTACAAGAGCGTCATGGGCCGCAACGGCATCTGGAACAACGGCAACGGTGCGCGCAGCCGCGTTCACTACGACAACAACTACGTCAACGCGTTCTGGGACGGCACTCAGATGACGTACGGCGACGGTGACCGTAATGCGAACCCGCTGACGGAGCTCGACGTCGCCGGCCACGAGATGAGCCACGGCGTCACGGAGAACACGGCCGGTCTCGACTACTCGGGCGACGCCGGTGGCCTCAACGAGGCGACATCCGACATCTTCGGCACGGGCGTCGAGTGGTACGCGAACCTGGCCTCCGACAAGCCGGACTTCCTGCTCGGCGAGGAGATCGACATCAACGGTGACGGCACGCCGCTGCGCTACATGGACAAGCCGAGCAAGGACGGTGCGAGCTACGACTGCTACTCCTCGTCCGTCGGCAGCGCCGACCCGCACTACTCGTCGGGCCCGCTCAACCACTGGTACTTCCTCGCCTCGAACGGTTCGGGCGCGAAGACGATCAACGGTGTCTCCTACAACAGCTCCACCTGCGACAGCTCATCGGTGACGGGCGCCGGCCGCGCCGACATCGAGAAGGTCTGGTACCGCACGCTGTCGACGAAGCTGACGTCGACGTCGAACT
>NZ_DCNR01000110.1:0-10004 GCF_002322065.1 Dermacoccus sp. UBA1591
TGTCGTCGGTCACGGCCATCGGCAACGACTACGGCTACGAGCAGGTGTTCGTCCGCGGCGTGCGCGGCCTCGGGCGCGCGGGCGACGTCTACGTCGCGATGTCGACGAGCGGACGCAGCCCCAACATCGTCGCGTCCCTGGCCGCAGCGCGCGAGCTCGGGATCACGACGATCGCGATGACGGGCGCCGGGGGAGAGCACCTGCGCGACGACGTCGACCACCTCCTCGTCGTGCCCTCGCACGAGACGCCGCGCATCCAGGAGGTCCACATGCTGTGGGCGCACGCGTGGTGCGAGGCCGTCGACGATCTCAGCCAGCCCGGCGCGTGAGCCCCGATCCGAGCGGACGCACCCACACGCGCCTGCCGCGTCCTGGGGCCGGCGCCCCGTACGACGTCGTCCTGCTCGATCGTGACGGCACACTCAACGCCCTCGCCCCCTGGTATCGCACGCCCGACGACTTCGCGCTCCTGCCGGGGGCCGTCGACGCGGTGGCGCGCCTGAGCGCTGCGGGCTGCGCGATCGTCGTCGTCACCAACCAGCAGGGCCTTGCGACGGGACGGCTGACGTGGGCGCAGCTGAGCGCCGTCAACGCCCGGCTGATCGCCGAGGTCGAGGCCGCCGGTGGCCGCATCGACGACGTCCGCCTCTGCCCGCACGCGGCTGACACCTGCGTGTGCCGCAAGCCGGCGCCCGGCCTGCTGTGCGCGCTGTTCGACGAGAATCCGCACGTGTCGCGCGAGCGCAGCGTCATGGTCGGTGACGCCGAGACGGATGCCGCAGCCGCCGCAGCCGCGGGGGTGGCGTTCATGCGATGCGAGCCGACGATCGGGCTCGCCGGCGTGGTCGATTCGCTCGTGGATGACGAAACGGGCACAATGCCATCTCGTTGGTGAAACCGGTCACATTGCCCCTGCTGCAGGTGTTACCGTCGCGTAAGTTCCAGTCCCTGCCTAGGAGGCTCTCCCGTGCGCAAAGCCGCAGTCATGATCGGATTCGGTGCGTTCTTCCTGACGATGGCGCTCCTGATGCGGTTCTACGCGTACCCGAAGCTGGCCGTGATCCCGAGTGATCAGAACACCCAGCAGACGGTCACCGACGATCACGCCAGCTACTTCGACGCCGACACGGTCAAGCCGGGGTCGGGCAAGATCATCACGAAGGCGACCGTCGTCGCCAACAAGGAGATGACGAAGAAGGCCTCCAAGGAGCTCGGCCGCGACGTCATCGTCATCGACCAGTGGCAGACGACGGACAACGTCAACGACAAGGGCCAGACGGCGCCGCCGCCGATGAACGCCTCGACGCAGCAGTACGCCGTCGACAAGTCCTCGGGTGAGGCCGTCAAGTGGAGCGGCAACATGCTCGACGGCAAGCCCACCAACTACGAGGGCCAGACGATCAAGTTCCCGTTCCAGGTCGACAAGAACAAGACCTACCGATACTGGGACTCGACGCTCGGCAAGGCCTTCCCGATGAAGTACGCGGGTTCTGAGGACATCAAGGGTCTGAAGACGTACAAGTTCACGCAGACGATCCCGAAGACGAAGTTCACGACGATGGACGTCCCGGGTGAGGTCTTCGGTCTGCCCAAGGGTTCGAAGCTCGCTGACCGGTACTACACGAACGATCGCACGGTGTGGGTCGAGCCGGAGACGGGCGTCATGATGAAGCTGCAGGAGAAGCAGCACCAGACGCTCGAGGTGGCGAACGCGAAGCCCGTCGACGCGATGCTCACCACCTCGACGATGACCGACGAGACGATCAAGAAGAACGTCGACGACTACAACACGAAGTCGAGCCAGCTCAAGATCCTGCGCCTGTGGGCTCCGCTGCTGCTCGGACTGCTCGGTCTGTTCGCGCTGCTGCTCGGCCTACTCGTCTCGCTGCGTGCCGGCCGTGAGCGTCGCGCCGCCCGCCATGAGCGCCGTGACGAGCGCGAGGTCGACGACGTGCGCCACGACGACGACTCCACGCTCGTGTTCGGTGACCACTCGCACTCGCGTGGCGCGCACTCCGCCGATGAGCGGGGCCAGTACTGAGCATGCGGATCGTCATCACGGGAGGTGCGGGCTTCCTCGGCTCGCACCTGTCCGAGACGCTCGTCGCACGCGGTCACGAGGTCGTCGCCGTCGACAACCTCGTGACCGGGCGCCGCGCGAACGTCACGCAGCTGGAGGCTTCAGGTCGTTTCGAGCTGATCGAGCACGACGTGACGGAGCCCTTCGACGTCGACGGTGACGTCGACGGCATCCTCCACTTCGCGTCGGCGGCTTCACCGGTCGACTACCTCAAGCTGCCGATCGAGACGCTGCGCGTCGGTTCGCAGGGCACGCAGAACGCGCTCGAACTCGCGGCGCGCAAGGGCGCCCGGCTCGTGTTCGCCTCGACGTCCGAGGTGTACGGCGACCCTCAGGTGCACCCGCAGCCCGAGACGTACTGGGGTCATGTCAACCCGGTCGGCCCGCGCGGGGTCTACGACGAGGCAAAGCGATATGCGGAAGCGCTCGTGCTCGCTTACCGCGAGGCGCGCGGGGTCGATGCCGGCATCGTGCGCATCTTCAACACGTTCGGCCCGCGCATGCGGCCCAACGACGGTCGCGCCATCCCGAACTTCGTCCGCCAGGCCCTCGCCGGTGAGCCGGTCACGGTCAGTGGCGACGGTGAGCAGACGCGGTCCATCTGCTACGTCGACGACCTCGTCGCGGCCATCCTCGCGATGCTGCTCGAGACGCACGACCCCGGCCCGGTCAACATCGGCAACCCGCACGAGATCTCGATGCGCGACCTCGCGCAGTGGATCATCGAGCTGGCGGGGTCATCCTCGACACTCGAGTTCATCGAGCGCCCCACGGACGATCCGACGGTCCGTCGCCCCGACACGACGAAGGCGCAGCGCCTGCTCGGCTGGTCACCGCAGGTGCCCGTGGAGACCGGGCTGCAGCGCACCATCGAGTGGTTTCGCACCGAGGCCGCGTCGACTCCGGTCCTGACACCCGGTCAGACCGAGGAGATCCTCAACCGCTGACGCGATCCCGGCCGCGGCCGACCCTGTTGGCGGTATTCGCGCGACGCACCCTTCAGGCAGGTCTGCGGCCGGCGAGGATGAGCGTGCCCGGCACGAGCCGTCCGCGCAGGGGGCTCCAGCCACCCCAGGTCGACTCGTTCGACTCCTTCCACGGCAGTTCGCGCAACTGCTCGAGTACGAGCCCGGCGTCGAGCAGTTCGCGCACGCGCTGCTCGAGAGTGCGGTGGTGCTCGGCGTAGACGACGTCGTCGCCCGCCGCCTCGGCGTAGGGCGTCGTGTCGAAGTACGAGTGCTGGATCGTCAGCCCGGCGGCGTCGGGTACATCGGGCAGGCTCCAGCGGACGGGGTGCGTCGTCGAGAACGCGACAAGCCCGCCTGGGCGCGTGACGCGCGCCAGTTCCCGCATGAGGGCCGAGGTGTCGGCGATGAACGGAACGGCGCCGAAAGCCGAGAAGACGACGTCGAAGGAGGCGTCCGCGAACGGCAGTCGGCTCGCGTCGCACTGCACGAGCGGCAGTGACGTGCCGGTGCGGGCGTCGAGTTGCACGGCCGTGCGCAGCATCCCGCCGGACAGGTCCGTCGCGACGACGCGTGCACCCTGCCTGGCGCACCAGCGTCCGGCCTGCGCGGCGCCGGCACCGAACTCGAGGAGGTCGCGGCCCGCGAGCCCGCTCGGCTCGCCGAGGACGTGGAGATCGTCCTCGCGCCACCCCTCCGGCCCCCAGACGAACTCGGCGTCACCGAGGAAGGCGCCGTGCTCGTCGAGATAGTCGCGCGCCTCGGCGTCCCACCACGAGCGATTTCCGCGGGCGGACGCGGCTGCGTCGACGTCGAAGCGTCCGGCACGGTCGGGGGTCTGCATGAACCCACGCTACGATGCCCTTTCCATTTGGCCCTGATCGCCCCGCGTGCCTAGGATGAGAGGGCGTGTCGTACGTGCCCACGCTCCCCGTTGCTCGCAGACGGGGCCGGGCGCGCCCGAGACGTTGTTCGATTTGTCCGCAGAGGCGGTCCACCTGCGCGCGTTGTCGTGCCCGATGGTCTCGCCTCCCGAATTGCCCACCGAAAGTTACTTCTTACACATGACTTCCACCACCACGTCCCCGATCGCTGTCAACGACATCGGTTCGGAGGAGGAGCTGCTCGCCGCGATCGACGCGACGATCAAGCACTTCAACGACGGCGACATCGTCGAAGGTGTCATCGTCAAGGTCGACCGTGACGAGGTTCTCCTCGACATCGGTTACAAGACCGAGGGTGTCATCCCCTCGCGCGAGCTCTCGATCAAGCACGACGTCGACCCGGGCGAGGTCGTCAAGGTCGGCGACGACGTCGAGGCTCTCGTCCTCCAGAAGGAGGACAAGGAAGGCCGCCTGATCCTGTCCAAGAAGCGTGCGCAGTACGAGCGCGCCTGGGGCACGATCGAGCAGATCAAGGAAGACGACGGCGTCGTCACCGGTACGGTCATCGAGGTCGTCAAGGGTGGTCTCATCCTCGACATCGGCCTGCGCGGCTTCCTCCCTGCGTCGCTGGTGGAGATGCGTCGTGTCCGCGACCTGCAGCCGTACGTCGGCAAGGAGATCGAGGCCAAGATCATCGAGCTCGACAAGAACCGCAACAACGTGGTCCTGTCGCGTCGTGCGTGGCTCGAGCAGACGCAGTCCGAGGTTCGCACGACGTTCCTCAAGGAGCTGCAGAAGGGCCAGGTCCGCTCCGGCGTCGTGTCCTCGATCGTCAACTTCGGTGCGTTCGTGGACCTCGGTGGCGTCGACGGTCTCGTCCACGTCTCCGAGCTGTCCTGGAAGCACATCGACCACCCGTCCGAGGTCGTCGAGGTCGGTCAGGAAGTCACCGTCGAGGTGCTCGACGTCGACATGGACCGCGAGCGCGTCTCGCTGTCGCTCAAGGCGACGCAGGAAGACCCGTGGCAGCACTTCGCTCGCACGCACGCCATCGGCCAGGTCGTGCCGGGCAAGGTCACGAAGCTCGTCCCGTTCGGTGCGTTCGTGCGCGTCGAGGACGGTATCGAGGGTCTCGTCCACATCTCCGAGCTCGCCGAGCGTCACGTCGAGCTGCCCGAGCAGGTCGTCACCGTCGGTTCCGACATCTTCGTCAAGGTCATCGACATCGACCTCGAGCGTCGTCGCATCTCCCTGTCGCTGAAGCAGGCGAACGAGGACGGCGCTGCCGCCTCCGAGTTCGACCCGACGCTGTACGGCATGGCTGCGGAGTACGACGAGCAGGGCAACTACAAGTACCCCGAGGGCTTCGACCCGGAGACGAACGAGTGGCTCGAGGGCTTCGACGCGCAGCGTGAGAAGTGGGAGAAGCAGTACGCCGAGGCCCACTCGCGCTGGGAGGCCCACCAGGCCCAGATCGAGCAGGCCCGCAAGGACGACGCCGAAGCTGCGGCGTCCGGTGAGACCGCCCCGACGTCGTACTCGTCGTCGAACTCGGGCTCGAGCTCGCAGGGTTCGTCCTCCTCGTCGTCGAGCTCCAGCTCGAGCTCGGCTCCGGCCGAAGGCACCCTCGCCTCCGACGAGGCGCTGGCTGCTCTGCGCGAGAAGCTCACGGGCAACTGATCCACGCGATCAGCTGAGAGCCACGGCTCTCACCCGCTGAACGTCGGCCCCTCTCACTGCGGTGAGGGGGGCCGACGGCGTTGTCGGGGCACGGGTCGGTAGGCTGCGGGCGTGTCATCGACGAAGGTGCTTATCCTCGGCGGAACGAGTGAAGCCCGCGCTCTCGCAGCACGCCTCGACGAGCTGGGGATCGCGTTCGTCAGTTCCTTGGCCGGGCGCGTGTCGCGGCCAAGGCTGCCGGTCGGCGACGTCAGGATCGGCGGGTTCGGCAGCGTCGCAGGGCTGACGGCGACGCTGCGCGACGACCGCTTCACGCACGTCGTCGACGCGACGCACCCGTTCGCGGTCACGATGCGTTCCCACGCGGTGGCTGCCTGCGCGGCCGCCGACGTCCCGCTCGTGCGCCTCGCGCGCCCCGGTTGGCGTGAGCACCCGGATGCGCCCACCTGGCACTGGGTCAGCACCTACGCCGGCGCGCGGGCGCTCGTCGACGCGCAAGGGTGGCGTCGGCCGTTCGTGACCACAGGGCGTCAGACACTCGAGCACTACCGCGGTTGGGACGACAAGGCCGCGCTCGTGCGCATCGTCGAACCGCTGGACGTCCCCGCGCCGCCCGCGTGGACGGTGTTGCACACCCGCGGGCCGTTCGACGTCGACGCCGAGATCGCGACGATGCGGGAGCACGCCGTCGACGTCGTCCTGACGAAGGACTCCGGCGGCAGCTACACCGCCGCGAAGCTCACCGCAGCACGCGAACTCGGCGTCCCCGTCGTCGTCGTCGCACGGCCCGCGGCACCGGCCGGGCTGCGTGAGGTGAGCACGCTCGACGAGGTCGTGACGTTCCTGCGGAGCTGACGAGCGGGGCTGTTCCTGCGTTCTAATACGCGCGCGGTTCGGCTGTGCCGCACACGCGAACCGGTCAGTTCATCGTGCGACGCCGCGCGAGGAGACGCGCGCCGAGCGCGAGGACGAGGACCGTGCGTCCGACGCGTCGGGTGAGCCGTACCGCACGCGGGATGTCGGTGACGTCGACCGCGCGTCCGTCGCCGAGTTCACCGCGATGCTCGGTGCGACCGGCGTACACGTTCGTCCCGCCGAGGCGCACCCCGAGTGCGCCCGCGGCGGCGGCCTCGACGGGCCCGGCGTTGGGGCTCGGATGCGCGGGGGCGTCACGGCGGACGTCGCGCACGACGTCGCGCACGCGCGACGGCTCGCCCGCCACGACACAGCTGATCGCCGTCGCGAGCACGCTCACACGGGCCGGAACGGCGTTGAGGACGTCGTCGAATCGTGCCGCGGCCCAACCGAACTGCTCGAGCCGCTCGGTCCGGTGCCCGATCATCGCGTCAAGCGTGTTGGCGCAGCGGTGCAGCACGACACCAGGCGCCCCGAACCCCGCGCCCCAGACGAGGGTTGCCGCGACGGCATCCGACTGGTTCTCGGCAAGCGACTCGACGACGGCCCGGGCCATCTCGTCGGGGCCTGCCTGCGACGTGTCGCGTCCGACGAGCGAGCGAATGCGGTGACGAGCGCCGTCGAGGTCGTCGGCAGCGAGCAGGTCGTGCACCGCCATCGCCTCGCGCTCCAGCGAACGTCCGCCGAGGGCCGCGCACGTCACCAGCGCCGTGATGAGGGTGCGCGTCAGCGGCCGGCGTCGATCGAGAACGAGCGCACCGGCGACCGGCGGAGCGAGCGTCACGACGAGGTACGCGATGCCCCGCGAGCGTCGCGGCGCCCACAGCCGGCGCTCGCAGGCCGCCGCCCAGCCACCGAACCAGGCGACGGGGTGATGCCGGGCCGGGTCACCCCAGCGCCGGTCGGCGAGATACCCGAGCGCCACACCGGCCGCGGTCGGATCGCAGCCGGCGCTCGCGCGCGCTGTCCGCCTCAGAAGCCCTGTCCGCGTCAAGAACCTTGGCGCGGCGGTGGTCGTCGCGCAGCGCGAGACCGCACCGTCGAGGTACGCGAGTTGCAGGAGAAGAGGATGGCTCACGATGCCCCCGATGGGTTCTTCGGCTCGCCCTTGATCACGAGGGGGCAACCCGCCACGACGAGGACGACGTCGTCGCACGCTCGCGCGAGGCGCTGGTTGAGGCGGCCCAGCTCGTCGGTGAAGAGGCGCCCCGATTGGTAGGGAGAGACGAGACCGAAGCCCACCTCGTTCGTCACGATGACGAGGTCGTGTTCGAACGCCGTGATCGCCTCGACGAAGGCATCGGCCCGGGCGGCGTACCGCTGGTGCCACGTCGGCATCGGCGGGGGCGGGGGCGTCGATGGCTCATCGTCGCCTCGGCGAGGGCCTTCGCCGGTGTCAGAAACCCAGGCGCCGGACTCCTCGAGGGCGGAGGTCAGCCACGACCCGACGTCGTCGAGCAGGCACGGACGGTTGATCTCGCTGAGCGCGCGGGGAACATCGACCGACTCGAGGCTCGACCAGTGTGACGGCCGCCGCTGCTGATGGGCTGCGACGCGGGCACGCCACTCGTCGTCGTCGGGACGTGACGGCCCCGTGGCCAGGTACGTCGCGGGCGCCTCCCACAGCAGGCGTTCGGCGTACGTCGACTTGCCCGAGCGCACGCCGCCGGTGATGAGGACGCGGCGCGGGGCGCTCATCGCCAGACTCCGAGCGTGAGGACGATGAGCATGACGGTGAGGGCCACCTCGATGCCGGCTCCCATGACGTCACCCGTCAGGCCGCCGAAGGTGCGCGTCGCGCGACGAGCGAGCCATTCCAGCGCGATGCCGGCGGCCACCGAGGCGACCAGGGGAGCGGCGAGAAGCGTTGCGCCGGTGGAGAACCCATCGTCACCTGAGGCATCAGCCAGGGCAGATCCGCCGACGAGCACCAACCATCCCACGACGCTTACGGCGACGAGCTCCGGGGTCCGGACGGCCGACAGCACGACGGCGCCCATCCCGTCAGGCCGTGCAGCGTTCCACCGTCGGTGGGCGAGGGTCGTGCAAGCCACCCGCGAGACGATGACGGCGGCGCCGGCCAGCCACGGCGCGTCGAGGAGCGCCGCGAAGCACGCCGTCTGCACGCCGGCCGTCACGACGACGGCGATGACACCCATCGGGCCGACGTCGCCACGCTTCATCACCTCGAGGGCGCGCTTCCGGTTCCACCCCGCGCCGAATCCGTCGACGGTGTCGGCCAATCCGTCGACGTGCATGGCGCGCGTGCCGGCCGCGAGGGCAGCGACCGCGCCGAAACCGGCCACGAGCGGAGGCGCGTCGACCCAGTGCCCGACGAGCAGGACGAGCGACGTCACCACAGCGAGCGGGACGGCGGCCAGGGGCGCGAGCGTCATCGCCCAGCGCGCCACCGGCGTGGTGATCGGCGGGATCGCGCCGACGGGAATGACGCTCAACGTCCCCGTCGCGAGGCGCAGCCCCTCCCATGCCGGTCGGGTGACAACAGCATCGCTCATCACACCGCTCCGGTGTCGTCGGACGACGCATGGAGCCGGGTGCCGTCGAGAGCTGCGACGACGTCGCCGATCACGGTGATGGCAGGTGCGCCGAGGCCGGCGTCGGCGACGGCGTCCGGCAACGTCGCAAGGGTCGCCACGACGCGTCGCTCGCTCGGCATGGCGCCGTCGGCGATCGTTGCGGCGGGCGTCGAGGCGGACAGGCCACCGTCGACGAGTGCCGATGCGATGGCGCGCAGGTGCGCGACGCCCATGAGAACGACCAGGGTGGTGCGGGTGCGGGCCAGTGCCGCCCAATCGAGATCCGAGCGCGGGTCGCCGGGCGCGACGTGCCCCGAGACGACCGTGAACCCCTGCGATGATGCCCGGTGCGTCACGGGGATGCCGGCGAGCGCCGGCACGGCGATCGCCGACGTCACCCCCGGCACGACGTCGACGCTGAGACCGGCGTCTCGACAGGCGATCACCTCCTCGCCGCCGCGACCGAAGACGAAGTTGTCGCCGCCCTTGAACCGCACGACGTCACGCCCGGAGAGCGCGTGCTCGACGAGCAATCGGTTGATCTCCTCCTGCGGCGTGAACGCGCCGCGCGGAATCTTGCCGACGTGGATGATCGTCGCGTCGGCTCGGGCGTGTGCGAGGGCGTCGAGGGGAGCGAGGCGATCGCAGACGATGACGTCGGCGCGCTCGATCGCGCCCAGCCCGGCGACGGTGAGCAGGCCCGGATCACCCGGGCCGCCGCCGACGAGCGTCACCCGCCCAGGACGCTTGGCCTCACCGGCAGGTCCGTGGGGAGCCTCCTCGCCCGGCTGGTTGGCGGTGAGGCGACGCACTTCGTCATAGCGCAGCGGATCGGCGTCCGTGACGAGTCGACACAGCCCGCGTGAGGCAAGGTCGTCGAGGTGGGGTGCATGAGGGTCGGGAGCCTGGAGGTGGGGAGAGCTGCGGTGAGCAGCGCCGGCGC
>NZ_DCNR01000110.1:10321-14261 GCF_002322065.1 Dermacoccus sp. UBA1591
ACGCGGTGAGGAGGGCATCCGTCGTCAGCGGGTCTCGGACGGCGAGGCGCACCCACGAGCCGTCGAGGCCGGGAAAGGTGTCGGCGCGGCGTGTCGCGAACCCGGCGTCCCGCCACGCGGCGTGCGCGCCCGCTCCGACGCGCGCGAGTACGAACGGGGCGGCCGACGCCAGCACCGGCACGCCGCGCGAACGCAGGCCGCGGTCGAGATGCTCGCGCCACTGGCTCGTCTCCTCGGCCCACTCGGCGACCTGACGCGCGGCGGGGGCCGTCATCGCGTACCGCGTCGCCTCGAGGGCGAGTGAGTTCACCGACCAATGCGGCTGCTGCGCACGCAGCGTCGCGATGAGGGCCGCGTCGCCGACGACATGGCCGGCGCGCACCCCGGCGATCGACCACGTCTTCGTCAGCGATCGCACGACGAGCACCCCGGTCATGTCGCCACCGATGAGGCTCTCGCTCTCACCGGGCACGAGATCCATGAACGCCTCGTCGACGACGAGCACGCGTCCGGAACCGCGCAGCTTCTCGAGCTGCGCGCGCGGGTGGAGCACGCCCGTCGGGTTCGTCGGGTTGCCGAGGACGACGAGATCGGCGCCGTCGAGCGCCGCGACGTCAGCGTCCCCGAGGTGCGCACCGGAGCGGACGTCGAGCACGTGCGCCCGGGCCGGGCACCCGGCGCGGCGTAGCGCGGCGTCGGGCTCGCTGAACTGCGGGTGGACGACGACGGGTGCGCGCGGCGCCAGCGCCCGCGCGATGAGCGTGAACGCCTCGGCCGCTCCGTTCGTGAGGAGCACCTGCTCACGCGCCAGCCGATGGTGCGCGGCGACCGCGTCGGTGGCGGTGCGTGCATCGGGGTAGTGGGCGGTCTCGTCGAGCACGCCGCGCAGGGCGTGCCGCAGGTTCGCCGGGGGCGTGCTCGCGCGGACGTTCACGGCGAAGTCGACGAGCCCGTCACCGAGCTCGGCGTCGCCGTGATGCTCGTCGCCGGGCGTCGCAGCGCCCGGCAGCGCCGCGTCCGCTCGCGCGTCGACATGCGGGCGGGGCAGGCTCAGCAGCGTCGTCGCGACGAGGCCCGGGCCCGCCGCGCGATGCGTGGCGGCGGCGAAACGGTCTGCAAGCTCGGGGTGCCCCGCCCAGTGCGTGTGCAGGTACGAGGCGTGGACGGTGGGCTCGCTGCCTGAGCCGAGGGCGGCGGAGAAGCCGTCGGCACCCGCGTCGAGCAGCCAGGCCGCGTGGCCCCCACCTTCGCCGTCACCGGCGGCCGGCGTCGTCAGCGTGCGGTGGAACTCGTGGCCGCGCACCCGCGTGCCCGCGTCGGCGAGAAGCGTGTCGACGGGTGCCTCGGCCTCGCGGTAGCCCAGCGTCAGCCGTGGTGACATCGCCGCCGTTGCGGGCAGTACCCCGGAGAAGCGGTGACCGTCGACGGCCTCGAGGAGATAGAGCATCCCGGCGCACTCGGCCACGGTCGGCAGCCCCGACGTCACGGCGTCCCGCAGCTGGGCCAGCAGGCTCGTGTTGGCCGCCAACGAGCGCGCGTGCACTTCGGGGAAGCCGCCGCCGAGGTAGAGCGCGCGGGTGCCGGCGGGCAGTTCGCGATCACGGACGGGGTCGAACACGACGGGTTCGAGACCTCGCGCGCGCATCATCTCGAGCGTCTCGGCGTAACGGAACGTGAAGGCACGACCCCCCGCGACGGCGACGACGGGGGCGTCCCTCCCGGCCGTCGTCGGCGCCGCAGACATGGGTGCGGGTGACCACGGTTCGTCAGCGAGATCGGGTGCGCCCGACGCGATCTCGAGCAGCGCATCGAGGTCGATGTGAGCGGCGGTGCGTTCGGCCAGTCGGTCGAGTGTCGCGCGTGCGGCGTCCCGTTCGTCGGCCGGGACGAGGCCCAGATGCCGTGACGGGACGCTCATCCCCGCGTCACGCGGCAGCACACCCAGCACCGGCACGCCGATGCGTTCGCACGCGCGCCGCACCTCGCCTGCGTGACGTTCGGAGCCGGCCTTGTTGAGCACGACGCCCGCGACGTCGAGCTGCGGGTCGAACGTGCGCAACCCGTGGATGCTCGCGGCGACCGAACGCGACGACGAGCTGATGTCGACGACGAGGACGACGGGGGAGTGCGTCAGCGTCGCGACGTGCGCGCTCGAGGCGAACCCCTCCGTGCCGAGGCGCCCGTCGAACAGCCCCATGACGCCCTCGATGACGGCGACGTCGGCGGGCGCCGGCGTCATCGCGCCGTGCACGAGCATCGGTGCGACGCGTTCGGGGCCGACGAGCCACGGGTCGAGGTTGCGCCCGACGCGTCCTGTCGCGAGCGCGTGGTAGCCGGGGTCGATGAAGTCGGGGCCGACCTTCGCGGGCGCCACCTGCAGCCCGCGTGCGGCGAGGGCGGCCATGACGCCGACGCTCACCGTCGTCTTGCCCTGCCCGGACGCCGGCGCGGCGAGCACGACGCGCGGCAGTCGCGTCACCATTCGATACCTCGCTGGCCCTTCTGGCCGGTGTCGAAGGGGTGTTTGACCTTCGTCATCTCGGTGGCGATGTCGGCCACCTCGAGCAGCGCCGGGTGCGGGTCGCGCCCGGTGATGATGACGTGCTGGTTTCCGGGTCGCTCCGCCAGGGCGCGCGCGACCTCCTCGCCGTCGACCCAGCCCCACTTGATCGGGTAGGTGAACTCGTCGAGCACGTACATCCGGTGGGTTTCAGCCGCGAGGCGACGCTGGATCTCGCGCCAGCCCTCGAGCGCGTCCGCGGCGTGGTCGGCCTCGGTGCCGCCCTTGCGCGACCACGACCAGCCCGAACCCATCTTGTGCCACTCGACGGGCCCGCCCCGGCCGGTGCGCTCGTGCACCTCGCCGAGCGCCATGAGCGCCTCCTGCTCGCCGATCTTCCACTTCGCCGACTTGACGAATTGGAACACGCCGATCGACCACCCCTGGTTCCAGCCGCGCAGTGCCAGCCCGAACGCCGCTGTCGACTTGCCCTTGCCCGCGCCGTAGTGGATGGCGACGACGGGCCGGTTGCGGCGCTGACGCGTCGTCAGGCCGTCGTCCGGGGTGACGGTCGTTTCTCCCTGGGGCATCAGGCGGCCTTTCCGTGCGGCGCGCGAGCGGCGGCGACGGCGTCGACGAGGCCCGCGGCGGAGACGTTCTCGAGGGGCACGTGCGTCGCGCCCATGCGGTGGGCGAGGTCGGCGGCCAGGCGCATGCGGAAGCGTCCGCTCTCGCAGTCGACGACGACGGTGTCGACGCCGAGGCCAGGCCACGCCGACGCGGTGCGCTGGGCGCGCGCGAGGGCATCGGGCCCGCTCGTGGCACGCCCGTCGGTGACGACGACGACGAGCGCGCGCCGGCGCGGGTCGCGGCGGCGTTCACGTTCGAGGGTACTCGCGGCCAGCGTGAGCCCTTCCGCGAGGGGCGTGCGTCCGCCGTGCGGTAGCTGTGTCAGTGCCGCGGCCGCCCGATCGACGGACGACGTCGGGGCGAGCAGGACGTGCGCGTCGGCGCCGTTGAACGCGACCAGCCCGACCTTGTCGCGACGCTCGTACGCATCGAGCAGCAGCGACAGTACAGCCGTCTTCACCTCGTCCATGCGCTTGCGCGCCGCCATCGAACCGGAGGCGTCGACGCAGAACAGCACGAGATTCGACTCGCGCCCCCGCAGCCGGGCGTGGCGGACGTCGTGCGCCGCGATGTCGAGGCGGCCCCGCGTCCCCGCGGTGCGACGCGACGCTGCGCTCGTGATGGTGGCCGTGACGTGGACGCGGCCGGTCGTCGTCGGGGAGACACCGATGACGCGTCCGCGCGTCGTCTCGGCCGCGCTGCGCCGACCGGCCTCACCGCGACCGACACCGCGTACCTCGAAACGGCGCGGACGGTACGGCGTGCCCGCCGAGGCCGTGCCGACGGCGGCGGCTGCGCCGGTTCGCTGCT
>NZ_DCNR01000110.1:14560-36160 GCF_002322065.1 Dermacoccus sp. UBA1591
GGCGCGTCGTCGTCGTTGTCAGGCGCGTCGTCACCGTCACCCGGTTCGCCGTTCGGGTCGTCGTCCGAACCACCCGACGGGGGCTGCGGATCGTCGGGGCCTTCGGGGTCGGTCGGCGGTTCGGGTTCTTCGTCGAGCAGCCGGTCGAGCAGCTCCTCGTCGAGGCCGGGCGGGTCGAACGGCCCGCGTCGGCGACGGTGCGACAGCGCGAACCGGGCGGCGACGCGGATGTCGTCACGCGTCACGCGATCGCGCTCGCACCACGCCGCGTGGGCGAGCGCCGCGCGGGCGATGACGATGTCGGCGCGCATGCCGTCGACGTCGAATCCGGCACACACACGGGCGATGGTGCGTAGCGCCCACGCGCTCAGGTCGACGCCGTCGAGGGCCTCCTGCGCCCGGACGATGCGTGCCCCGATCTCGGTCTCGGCTGCCGCGTAGCGGGCAGAGAACGCGTCCGGGTCGGCATCGAAGGCGAGACGACGACGCACGACCTCGGCCCGCTCGTCGGGGTCGCGAGAGGCATTGACGTCGACCGACAGCCCGAAGCGGTCGAGCAGCTGGGGGCGCAGTTCGCCTTCCTCGGGGTTCATCGTCCCGACGAGCACGAAGCGGGCCGGGTGCGTCACCGACATGCCGTCACGTTCGACGGTGTTGCGACCCATCGCCGAGGCGTCGAGCAGCAGGTCGACGAGGTGGTCGGCGAGCAGATTGACCTCGTCGACGTACAGCAGCCCGCGGTGCGCCTGCGCGAGCAGACCGGGGTGGAACTCGGTGCGGCCGGCGCCGAGGGCCTGCGCGAGGTCCATCGAGCCGGTGACGCGGTCGTCGCTCGCACCGACAGGAAGTTCGACGAGGCGCGTCGGGCGTCGCTCAGCGGTGACGGCCGCGTCAGCGCCGATCGGGTGCGGGCCGTCCGGGCAGTCCGGCGCGGGGTCGGCGGGGTCGCACGAGAAGCGGCACCCAGCGACGACGTCCACCCGCGGCAGGACGCCGACGAGACCACGCACGATCGTGGACTTCGCGGTGCCCTTCTCACCCCGGACGAGAACGCCGCCGATGGCGGGGGAGATGGCTGTCAGGACGAGGGCGGTGGACAGGTCGTCGGCGCCGACGACAGCGGTGAAGGGAAAACGGGGCATCAGTTCGCCTCCTGGCAAGTGACCACGCTTGCCGCTCGGGGGCACCGACGCCGGACGACGCCAGTGGTCGCGGCGACGTCCTGGCTTACCCCGTCGGGGATCACAGTGGCGGGACCGCTGCCGGATTCGCACCGGCATTCCTCGCGCGCGACGGCCCCATCATGACAGACGCCGACGCCGCCCGAGGCCCCGGCGGGGCATAGGGTGTCGCCCATGATCGAGGTCGTCGGCATCCAGGACGGTGGGTGGGCGCTGCTGCCCGCCCACCTTCGGCAACTCGTCACGGACGCTGACGTCGTCGTCGGCGGACGACGGCACCTGGAGCTGCTGCCGCAGGTGGAGGGCCAGGAGCGCCTCACGTGGCCGCGCCCGTTGCGCGACGGGCTGCGCGAGCTCCTGTTCCATGCCGATGACCATGCCCATGGGCGCGCCACGTCGTCCGACGCCCACGAGACGGACGATGCCGCGTTCGGGCGCGTGGTCGTGCTCGCCTCCGGCGATCCGCTGCGCTCGGGTGTCGCGACGACGCTCATCGACGAGTTCAGTGCGGGCGCCGTTCGCGTCCATCCCGCACTGTCGAGCGAGACCCTCGCGCGCGCCCGGATGGGGTGGGCGGCCGAGAGCGTCGACGTCGTGACGACGGTGGGCCGCAGCATCGAGCGAGTGCGTCCATTCGTCACGCCCAGAGCGCGACTCGTCGTGCTGTGCTCCGACGCGCGCGGCCCGGGCGAGCTCGCCGCGCTGCTCGTGCAGTCGGGAGCACCGGAGGCGAGGCTGACGGCCTGGTGGCACCTCGGCGGGCCCGGGGAAGGGTCGCTACAGGCCACCGCCCAGGGGTGGCCCGACGGGGAACGCGACCTCGCCGAGCCGATTCCCGACCTCGTCCTCGTCTGCGTCAAGGTGCCCGACGAACTGGGCGCGGCCGACGTCGTCGGGACGGTTCCGGGCCGCGCCGAGACGTGGTTCGGCAATGACGGGCTCATCACGAAACGCGACGTGCGGGCTGCGGCACTCGCGCGATTGCGCCCCACGCGCGGCGCGCTGCTCTGGGATCTCGGCGCCGGCTCGGGGGCCGTCGGCATCGAATGGGCGCTCGCCGCGCCCGATGCTCGCACCGTCGCCGTCGAACGCGATGCCGTACGCGCCGAACGCGCCCGCGAGAACGCCCGCGCCCTCGGAGTCGATCATCGCGTCGACGTCGTCGAGGCGAGCGTCCACGATGTAGCCGTCCACGGCGCGCAGCACCGCGATGGCACCGCCTGCGGCCCCTGCCGTGACGGCGCCGCTCGCGCCACGAGCGACGCCCGTCACAGCGCTCCCGATGCGGTCTTCTTCGGTGGCGGGCTGAGCGCTGAGGCTGTGGACGCGGCCCTCGCGGCTCTACGCCCCGGTGGCCGCCTCGTCGCTCACGCCGTCACGCTCGAGAGCGAGAGCATCCTCCTCGACGCCTGGCGCACGCATGGCGGCGACCTCACGCGCCTGGCCGTCGAACACCTCGAACCCCTCGGCCGACTGCACGGCTGGCGCCCCGCGCGCGCCGTCGTCCAGTGGAGCTACGCGAAGGATCTGACATGACCGTTCACTTCATCGGTGCCGGCCCCGGCGCCGCCGACCTGCTGACGCTGCGCGCGGTGCGCCTGATCGAGAGTTCGCAGGTGTGCTTGTACGCCGGCACCTACCTCGACGACGCCGTCCTCGCCCATTGCCCGCCGGGCGCGCGCCGCGTCGACACACAGCACCTCACCCTCGACGAGATCATCGACGAGATCGTCGCCGCGGATGCGCTGGGGCACGACGTCGCGCGTCTGTGCTCGGGCGACCCTTCCGTCTACAGCGCCGTGGCCGAGCAGGGCCGTCGCCTCGACGCAGCCGGTATCGCCTGGGACGTCTGCCCGGGCGTGCCGGCCTACGCGGCCACAGCCGCGCGTGTCGGACGCGAGCTGACGGTGCCCGAGGTGACGCAGTCGATCGTCCTGACGCGTGCACAGCGCGATTCGACGCCGATGCCGGCGGGTGAGGAGCTCGCGAACTTCGCGCGGACGGGGGCGACACTCGTGCTCCACCTCGCGATCCGTCACACGCGGCGGCTGGCACACGAGCTGGCCGAGCACTACGGCACCGACTGTCCCGTTGTCGTGGGCTCGCAGGTCAGCAGCCCCGACGAACTCATCCTGCGCGGCACGCTCGCCGACATCGCCGATCAGGTCGAGGACGCGGGGCTGCGGCAGGCCGCCGTCATCCTCGTCGGGCCTGCGCTCGCGGCCCACGGCTTCGCCGAGTCGCACCTCTACAGCTGCAGCCGCGAACGAACGTGACGCACGAGAGCCACCGCGTCATCGGCGGTGGCTCTCGGGTGGCCTGCTCGGTCGGTGTCCTGACCGGCGTCGCTCAAAACCGGTGTGTCGGGTTCTGCCCGTCGACGTCGTTCGTGCCGTTCGCGCCGGGGTAGGGGCCCTGTTGCGCCTGGTAGGGGCCGTTCTGGGTCTGACGACGCTGCTGTTGCGCGAAGGCTTGCTCGCGCTGCTTGCGACCGCGACGCACCATGAAGAACAGGACGAGCGCGGCGACGACGAGCAGCGGCAACCCGATGAACATGAACACGAGCCCGCCGAAGAATCGCCCGACCCCGCTGCTGCGACGCTTCTTGCGGGACGGCGTGCGCCGCCGCTCGGGCTGCTGCCCGATGGACTGATGGTTCGTCGACGCGTCGACGAACGCGACGTTCTGGGCACCGTGCGCCGCAACGCCTGCCGTCCCAACGCCCCCGGTCACAGCTGCGGCTCGTGCTGACGACGCAGACGAGACGCTGGTCGACGCGGCAGTCACCGACGTGGGTTCAGCAGCGGACGCCGGGCCCGCGCCTTCGACGAGCAAGCAAACGGCAGCCGCGCCGGCGACAAGAATTCGACGCATCGTTCTCCCCCTTGAACGGTGATGTTCCGGTATCACGTGCATCTAACCGGGGTTCGTGACGGCCCGCAACCGAACCCGCACCCCGCGTCGGCCTGATATCTGTCTCAGGCAGACTCGCGTGGCTCAGGCGGGCTCGTCCAGCGGGAACTGATCGAGCAGCGCGTCGATCTCGGCGGGGTCGTGTCGGCCCGGCTGCTCCGGAGCCCCGGCTTCGGCGGAGGCCTCGACGAGCGCCTCCCCGAGGTGATGGGCCTCGGCGGGCGAGAGGTTGGTGTCGCGGATGAGGTCGTGGACGTCGCCGCGGGCGACGAGATGCACCTGGGCCCCATCCACCTCGACACCGAGCGTCGAGCCGTCGGGGTAGGTGACCGACGGCGACTCGGAGGAGCCGGTGTGGGGGGTGAAGTCGCTCATACCCCTGACGCTACGTGCCCGCGGGGCTCCTGTGTCCATCGCGACCCGACGGTTTTTCGACCGCCCGACGTGATCACCTCGACGGGACGAATCGCGCCGTCCACACGCGCCCGTCCGCCGTGGTGCGGGTGCCCTGGGAGCCGACGATGACGAGGCAACCCATGTCGATCGTCTCGGGGTCGAGCGCGGCCACGCTCGTCACCTCGAGGGCCTCCTGCTCGCGGCCGACATGACGTGCGACGACGACGGGTCGATCGCCTGGTAGTTCCTCACGCAGCACGGAGAGCGCTTGGTCGAACTGATGGGGGCGGCTCGCCGAGCGGGGGTTGTAGAACGCCATCGCGAGGTCGGCGCGGGCACAGGAGCGCAGGCGTGCGTCGATGACGTCCCACGGCTTGAGGCGGTCGGACAGGGAGATGAGCGCGTGGTCACCTCCGAGCACGGCGCCGGCCAGGGCGGCGGCGGCGTGCGCCGCCGTCACGCCGGGAACGACATGCACGGGCATCCCCGCGAGCGCGGCGTTCTCGGGTCGCTCGCGCGCCTCGAAGACGGCCGACGCCATCCCGAACACCCCGGCGTCGCCCCCGGAGACGACGGCGACATCGTGCCCGTCATGCGCCAGTTCGAGGGCCTGGGTGCCGCGATCGACCTCGACCGTGTTGCCGCTCGGGAGCCGGACGAGGCCATCGCGTGTGGGGACCCGGGCCACGTAAGGCGCATAGCCGATGACGTACGAGACGCGCCCCAGGACGTCAGCCGCCTCGGGCGTCAGCCAGGCGTCGGGGCCGGGCCCGAGCCCGACGACGAACACGGTTCCGGGCTCGCCCGACCTCTCGGACGTCGCTGCGGCGGGCAGCACGCCGGGGACTCGCTGCATCGCGGTCCGGCTCGAACTGCTCGCGCTTCCCGACGCGCGGCCGGCGGCGTCGGCGCGTCGATCGAGCCCGGGCACGACGACGAGCGACATGTACGGCACGTGCGACGGGTCGACCTGTGTGACAGGGAGGAGGCGTTCACCGTCACGGCTCGCCCGCTCGACGTACCAGGCGCGCTCGAGCAGGCCCGCCTGGGCGAGTGCTTCGCGCACGTTCGCGAAGGTGCGGCCCAGCTTCATGATGACGGCGGCGTCGGTGTCGGCGAGGCGGCGCGCCATCTCGGTGACGGGGAGGGTGCCGGGCAGCACGGTGAGCACGTCCTCGTGCCGGCACAACCCTGTCGACAGGCCTGCGGACGCCGCGGAGACCGACGTCACCCCGGGCACGACATGGGCGTCGAAACGCTCGGCGAGCAGGTCGTGGACGTACATCGACGAACCGAAGAACAACGGGTCGCCCTCGGCGAGCAGGACGACGCTGCGTCCGGCCTCGAGGTGGGCGCCGAGGCGCTCGGCGCACTCGAGGTAGAACGCCGCCATCGCACCGTGGTAGCCGCCGGGATGGTCGATCTCACCAGTCGTCACGGGGTAGACGAGCTCTTCCTCGACGACGCCGTCCGGGATGAGATCGGCCGCGATGGCGCGTGCGGTGCTCGGACGATGACCGGCGCGGTGGTAGGCGACGACGTCAGCGGTCTCGATGAGCCGAGCGGCCTTGCGGGTGATGAGTTCGGGGTCACCGGGGCCGACGCCGACGCACCACAGGCTGCCCGTCATCACAGGATCTCCTGCTCGGTCGCGAGGGCGTTGACGGCGGCCGCAGCCATGGCTGAGCCTCCCCGGCGCCCATGGACGGTCAGCCAGGGGATCTGTGATCCGTCGTCGAGACGATGCTCGGCGAGAGCGACCTTGGACTCGGCGGAGCCGACGAAACCGACGGGCATCCCGACGATCGCAGCCGGGCGCGGGGCGCCGTCGAGCAGCATCTCGAGCAGGTGGAACAGGGCCGTCGGGGCGTTGCCGATGGCGACGACGGCGCCGTCGAGGTGCGGTGCCCACAACGACGCGGCGGCGGCCGAGCGAGTCGTCGACCAGGCCTGTGCGAGCGCCGGCACCTGCGGTTCGCGCAGCGTACAGATGACGTCGTTGTCGGCGGGCAGTCGGCTGCGCGTCACGCCCGCGGCGAGCATGTGCGAGTCGGTGATGACGGGCGCGCCGGCGCGCAACGCGGCGAGAGCGGCCTCGCCGACGTCCGTGCTGCCGGCGATCTCGTCGATGACGCCGACGTCGCCTGCGGCATGCGCGACCCGCACCGCAGCACGGTGGACGCCCTCGGGCAGGTGGTCGAGCGTCACCTCACGACGGATCGTCGCGAACGACTCGCGATAGATGGCACGCCCGTCACGCTCGTAGTCGTAGCGGCGGGTCGGGGGAGCGATGTCGGTCATGAGCGGCCGTTCGGGTCGAGGATGTCGGTCAGGTTGTGAGGGGCGACGACGAGATGATGCTCGCCGGCGGGGCGGCCGCACGCACGCTCGCACCCGACGACGTGGACGCGGGGTGCGGCGGAAACGGTGGCACGTCGATCATCGGCGCTGGCATGCTCGGGCGTGCTCGCAGCGATGACGCTGCCGATGCGGCTGTCATCGAGCGCCGTGTCACACCAGTTGCCGTCGTCGAAGATCCTCGCCGCGGCCCGCGTGAGGTCGAGCGTCGAGACGTCGGTGCGACGGCAGTACGGTGCGCCGACGCAGGCGCTGAATCGCGCTCGGGCCGAACCGGGTTCGGTGACGAATCCGGCGCCGCGCAGATGCCTGGTCGCGCTGGGCAGGTCGGCGCCGTCGCGCAGCGTACGCACGACGATGCTGCGCTCGGGGGTGACGACGACGTCCTGCGTCACCTCGTCCAGGGCGCGAGCGGCCGGCGCGTCGAGCAGGCCGAGCGGGAGATGAACCTCCAGGCGGCTCTTGGACGTGGCCGCCGCGGTGCCGGTCGCGGGCCGGGCCTCGGCGCGGGGCATATCGGCGGCGCTCACCTCGGCGGCGCGCACCCGCTCGTCGAGTCGGGCGAAGAACGGATGATCGTCGGGCAGGTCGGTGACGTTCCAGAACCGCCCGTCATCATGCTGCGTCGTCGCGACGAAGTCCTCCGCGACAGCGACCAGCGTCGCCGCGGCCTGGTGCGCAGCACATGCGAACGACCGGCCACCGACGCGCACTTCGCCGGCACGCATCTGATCGACGTGCATCTCACCGGCCCGCGAGCCGTCATCGTCCGCGCCGAGAGCGAACGCGACATCGGCCGGCACCGCGGGCAGCGTCTCGTCCCCGGCGGCCAGCGCGAAGATCCATCGCCCCGACAATGACGCCAACGACGGCGTGTCGACGATCGCCGAATCCAGTTGCTGCACCAGGGAATCGAGCGACGCATCCGGCCCCGCGACGATGTTGCGCACCCGCTCGTGGGTTGCTGACGGCAGCATCCCGAGCGCCGCGACGGCGTCGACGAACGCGCCCGGCAGCGGCTCGTCCAAGCCGCGAAGCTGCAGGTTGCCGCGTGACGTCAGCTGCACGAACGGCTGGCCGAATCGTTCGGCAAGATCGCACACCGTCACGAGGTCATGGCTCGACACGCGGCCACCGGGCACGCGCAGGCGGACAATGGCGCCGTCGGCAGCTGCGAACGGGCGCAGCACACCGGGGCAGCGGTCGTCGACATCTCGTACGGGCACAGCGAGCAGCATACGAGCCGTCTCCGTTAGGCTCGGGCACGGTCGTCAGGTGATGGAACCCGGTGCGAATCCGGGACGGTCCCGCCACTGTGTGTCCGACGCATGCGTCGGCGAGTCAGGAACGCCCTGACGATCGACTCCCGTGCCACGGGAGCCCTCTCATGACGACGCGGGCGTGGACACCCGCGAAGGAGCTGCCCTCATGGCGCGCATCGCCCTCATCTCGACCTCCGACACCGACCTGCTCAGCGCTCGCGCGAGCGGCGCCGACTACGCCGTCTCCAACCCGGGGCGCGTCCCGACGCACGGCGACGCCTCCGAGGGCGCCGACATCGTCGTCGTCCGCCTGCTCGGCGGCCCGCAGGATCTGTGCAGTGGTTTCGCGGCGTACGCCGCCTCCGGCCGTCCCGTCGTCGTGCTCGGCGGTGAGCAGGAGCCCAACGCGGCCCTCATGGAGCGTTCGACGACGCCGCCCGGTGTCGCGGCGCAGGCCCACGAGTACCTCGCGCAGGGCGGTGCGGCGAACCTCAAGGAGCTGCACGCGTTCCTCAGCGACACGCTGCTCATGACCGGCGAAGGCTTCGAACCGCCCGTCGTCACGCCCTCGTGGGGTGTGCTCGAGCGTGCCGAGATCGCCGATGACGCCGAGAGCACCGACGGCGCCACGGCCACGAAGAAGCCCCGCGTCGCGGTGCTCTTCTATCGTGCCCAGTACGTCGCGGGCAACGACGCGTACGCCCATGCCCTCGCCGACGCGATCGACCGCGCCGGCGGCATCGGGGTGCCGATCTACGTCTCCAGCCTGCGCGAGGCCGACGCCGAACTGCTCGACCACCTCGCCGGTTACGACGCGCTCGTGACGACGGTGCTCGCGGCCGGCGGGTCGCGTCCGGCGTCCGCGGGCGCGGGGGAGGACGACGAGAGCTGGGACGTCCAGGCCCTCGCCGCGCTCGACGTCCCCATCGTCCAGGGGCTGTGCCTGACGTGGAGCCGTGAGCAGTGGGCCGCCTCCGATGACGGGATGACGCCGCTCGACGTCGCGACGCAGGTCGCGGTGCCCGAGTTCGACGGGCGCATCATCTCGGTTCCGTTCAGCTTCAAGGAGTTCGACTCGGACGGCCTGCCGTCCTACGTCGCCGACCCGGAGCGCTGCGACCGCGTCGCGGGCATCGTCGTCGGGCACGCGCGGCTGCGTCATCTCGACCCGTCGGAGCGCCGCATCGCCGTCATGCTGTCGGCGTACCCGACGAAGCACTCGCGCATCGGCAACGCCGTTGGCCTCGACACGCCCGTCTCGACGATCCGGCTGCTGCGCGCCATGCGCGAGGCCGGTTACGACCTCGGCGAACGCGGCGCGATCCCCGGTCTCGACGACATCGAACCGATCGAGGGCGAGGAGCTCGACACGACCGCGGGCAACGCGCTCATCCACGCCCTGATCGCCGCGGGCGGGCAGGACCCGGAGTGGTTGACGGACGCGCAGCTCACCGACGCGCACGTACGTATCCCCGCAGCGCTCTACCGCGAGTGGTTCGCCCGCCTGCCCGAGGATCTGCGCGAGGGGATGAGCGAGCACTGGGGTGAGGCGCCCGGTGAGCTGTTCGTCGACCGCTCCCATGACGAGGCCGGCGAGATCGTCACCGCGGCACTGCAGGCGGGCAACCTCGTCATCCTCGTGCAGCCGCCGCGCGGCTTCGGTGAGAACCCCATCGCGATCTACCACGACCCCGACCTGCCGCCCACGCACCACTACGTCGCGACCTACCGGTGGATCGAGGAGGAGTTCGGCGCCCACGCCGTCGTCCACATGGGCAAGCACGGCAACCTCGAGTGGATGCCGGGCAAGAGCCTCGGCATGTCCGCCTCGTGCGGCACCGATGCCGCGCTCGGCTCGCTGCCGCTCATCTACCCCTTCCTCGTCAATGACCCCGGCGAGGGCACCGAGGCCAAACGACGCGCGCACGCGACGATCGTCGACCACCTCGTGCCGCCGATGGCGCGCGCCGAGAGCTACGGCGACATCGCCCGCCTCGAGCAGCTGCTCGACGAGTACGGCAACGTCAGCGTCATGGACCCGGCGAAGGCGCCGGCGCTGCAGGGCGAGATCTGGACGCTCATCCGCGCGGCCGAGCTGCACCACGACCTCGGCCTCGAGGACATGCCGGACGAGGATTCGTTCGACGAGTTCGTCATGCACGTCGACGGGTGGCTGTGCGAGATCAAGGACGTGCAGATTCGTGACGGTCTGCACGTGCTCGGCGCCGCGCCCGAGGGCGAGGGCCTGACGAACCTCGTCGTCGCGATGCTGCGCTCCAACCAGCTCTTCGGCGGTGCGAAGGACGGGCTGCCGGGCTTGCGCACCGCGCTCGGCCTCGACCCGACGAGTGACGACCGCGACGCCACCGACAACGCCGAGCGGCACGCGCACGCCCTCGTCACCGCATTGGCTGCTGCCGTGTGGGATGCCGCGTCGGTCTCCGATGTCGTCGAGGCGCACCTCGCGGGGTTGGCGGACGACGAGGTCGCCGGCGTCGACCGCGCCGGCGTCGAGGCGTCCCTGCGGTTCGCCTGCACCCAGATCGTGCCGCGTCTGCAGCGGACACCGCAGGAGATCACCTCCGTGCTGCACGCGCTCGACGGTGGGTACGTCGCCGCCGGCCCGAGCGGTTCGCCGCTGCGCGGGCTCGTCAACGTCCTACCGACGGGCCGCAACTTCTACTCCGTCGACCCGAAGGCGATCCCGAGCCGCCTCGCGTACGAGACGGGCCGCGCGATGGCGGATTCGCTCATCGCCCGCTACCGCGAGGACGAGGGCGCGCTGCCCGAATCGGTCGGGCTGTCGGCGTGGGGCACCTCCGCGATGCGCACGAGCGGCGACGACATCGGCGAGATCCTTGCACTGCTGGGCATCATGCCCATCTGGGACGAGCAGTCACGCCGCGTCGTCGGGCTCGAACCGATCAGCCTCGAGGAGCTCGGGCGTCCGCGCATCGACGTCACCGTCCGCATCTCGGGGTTCTTCCGTGACGCCTTCCCGCACGTCGTCGCGATGATCGACGACGCCGTCAAGCTCGTCGTCGACCTCGACGAGCCGCTCGATCAGAACTTCCCGCGCGCGCACGCCCTCGCCGACGTCGAGACGCACGGCGACGAGCGGCGCGCCCGCACCCGCATCTTCGGTTCGAAACCGGGTTCGTACGGCGCGGGCCTGCTGCAGGTCATGGAGTCGGGCAACTGGCGCAGCAACGACGACCTCGCGGAGGTCTACACGGCGTGGGGTGGGTTCGCGTACGGCCGCGACCTCGACGGCGCGCCCGCACGCGACGACATGGAGCGCAACTATCGACGCATCCAGGTGGCGGCGAAGAACGTCGACAACCGCGAATCCGACATCCTCGACTCCGACGACTACTTCCAGTACCACGGCGGCATGGTCGCGACGGTGAAGGCACTGACGGGTGCCGAACCCAAGGCGTACGTGGGAGATTCGACGAGCCCTGACGCCGTGCGCACCCGCACGCTGACGGAGGAGACCGCCCGCATTTTCCGCGCCCGCGTCGTCAACCCGCGCTGGATCTCGGCGATGCAGCGCCACGGCTACAAGGGCGCGTTCGAGCTCGCCGCGACCGTCGACTACCTGTTCGGTTTCGACGCGACGAGCCAGGTCGTGCCCGACTGGATGTACGAGTCGATCGCGTCCGAGTACGTGCTCGACGAGACGAACCAGGCGTTCATGCGCCATGCGAACCCGTGGGCGCTGCGCGGCATCATCGAGAAGCTCGGCGAGGCGGCCGAGCGTGGACTGTGGGCGGAACCGAACCCCGAGACCGTCGCCGCGATGCAGCAGGTCTACCTCGACGTCGAAGGTGAGCTGGAGGAGTGAGCCCCGACGAGTCGCTGCGTGGAGTGCCGGCAGGGCCTGCGCGGGGTGCGCCGTCCCCGGATGTCGAGGGGATTCTGCGTCACGCCGGGGACGCCTCGCTCGCGGAGTCTTCTCGGAGCGCCGACTCGAGCGACGGAGATGGCTTCCGTCGTCCGACGCCTGTCATCGGTGACGCCTCGTCGGCGCGCGAACGCCGCGATGATCCGGCTGGCTGGTCCATGGGCGCGCAGGTGCAGGAAGCCCTCGCCGACGTCATCGGGGCGCGTCGCGACATTCGGCGTTATCGCCCCGACGCGGTGCCGGACGAGCTCGTGCGCGAGGTGCTCGCGGCGGGTCATGCCGGGCCGTCGGTCGGCCATTCACAGCCGTGGCGGTTCATCGTCGTGAGCAATCCGGCGACCCGGGATCGCGCTGCGCACCTCGCGGACACGGCACGCTTGCGGCAGGCTCGTCAGATGCTGCCCGAGCGGGCGGCGCGGTTGCTCGACCTCAAGCTCGAAGGGCTGCGCGAGGCGCCCGTCGGCGTCGTCGTGGCCTGTGACCGGCGCGTGCCCGCAGCGGGCGTGCTCGGGCGGGCGACGTTCACCGACACGGACGTCTGGTCGTGTGCGTGCGCCATCGAGAACATGTGGCTGACGGCGCGCGCCCACGGCCTCGGCATGGGGTGGGTGACGCTGTTCGAACCCGCCGATCTGGCTGATCTGCTCGGCCTGCCCGACGGCGTCGAGACCCTCGGCTGGATGTGCCTCGGCTGGCCCGACGAGCGTCCGCCCGAACCAGGTCTGCAGCGCGCCGCATGGTCGGCCAAGCTGGCCCTCGACGACGTCGTGCTGGCAGAACGCTGGCCCGAGACGGGTGAGATCGATGCCACGGCACGCGAACCGGAGACCGTGGGTGTCGACGGCGGCCCGGCGGCGGCGTTCGGTCCAGGGGCCCCCGCGTCAGGCTTGCGACCGACCGAGCCGCCACCGTCCTACCTCGCCGGCCCCGAAGGCGCCCGTCTCGTCGCCGCCAGCGACGACGCCGACCGCCTGCTCGCTCCGCCGGAGGCGCTCGGGGTGCTCGACCGCGTCGTCAACCGGGTCGCCGCCATCGCCGGGCCGGACGTCGCCGGCGGCACACTGGTCCTGGCCGGTGCCGACCACCCGGTCACCCGCCACGGCGTGAGCGCCTACGCCTCGTCCGTGACGGCCGACGTCATGCGCGCGGCCAGGGCGGGCACTTCCCTTGGAGCGGCACATGCGCGTTCGGCCGGCCTTGCCTGTCTTGTCGTCGATGCCGGCGTGGACGGGCGGCAGCCGGCGCCTGCATCGGGTGCCGATGAGCTTTCCGCGGGCGTCCCCACCGAGCGCGTGGACCTCGTGGGGCCACGGGGTGACCTGGTTGACGCCGACGCGCTCACCCCGCACGACGTCGAGGCGTGTCTTGCGGCCGGGCGGCGGCTCGGGGCGAGGGCCGGGGCGAGCGGTCTCGTCGTGCTCGGCGAGGTCGGCGTCGGCAACACGACGATCGCCGCTGCTCTCGCGGCGGCGCTGCTCGAGGCTCCGTCCGACGCTGTGCTCGGCCTCGGATCGGGCGCGGATGCCGCGATGATGGCGCGCAAGAAGCGCGTGGTCGAGGCCGCACTGGAGCGCAGCCAAGGCTCACGTGACGTCGCCACGAATCGGGGCGAGCGTGCCCGCCTGGCACTCACGCAGGTCGGTGGGCCGGAGGTCGCGGTGCTCGCAGGTGTCGTGCTCGGCGCCGCTGAGGCGCACGCGCCGATCGTCCTCGACGGACTGGCGACGTCTGTCGCGGCTTTGGCGGCCGCACGGATGGAGCCGTCGGTCCAGGCGTATCTCGTGGCGGGTCAGCGCAGCCGGGAGAGCGCGCACGGTCTCGTGCTCGACGAACTCGGCCTCGAACCACTGCTCGACCTGCGCCTTCGCGCCGGCGAGGGCGTCGGTGCGTGTCTCGCTGCGGGGATGATCCTGCAGGCGCTGGACGCGCGCCGCGCCTCCGTGCGCACGACCGATGCCGGCGGCGTACTCGGCGACGGTGATGCGGCAGGAGACAGCTGATGGGGCTGTATCTGTCCCACACGACCTGGGACGCGCGCGATCCGTTCGCCGTCGCGCAGTTCTGGCGCGCACTCATGGGATGGGAGATCGCCGAGCCGGAGTCGTACCGTCCCGGCTCGGACGAGTGCTCACTCGAGGCCCCGAACGGCACCATCGTGCTGTTCTACCGGGTGCCCGATGCGAAGCAGGTGAAGAATCGCGCCCACATGGATCTGCGGGCTCAGGCCTCGACGCGTGATGCCGAGATCGAGCGTGCCCTCGCCCTCGGCGCGACGATGGTCGACGATCGCCGCAGCGACCTCGGCTGGGCCGTCCTCGCCGACCCAGACGGCAACGAGTTCTGCATCCTCGACGGTTGAGAGCTGAAACCCTGTATGGCGCGATCGCGGCTCTCACGACATCCCGCCTCTCAGGAACGAGACCCAGGAGTGCGGTGGCCGACGGCGGGGCCACTCGTCAGGATGCCGGCAGGCTCAGCGCGTAGACGTCCATGACCCAGCCGTGCTCCTGCTTCAGGCGGGCACGAACGTCGACGATCTCGTCGATGACGTCGACGAGGCGGCCCGCGCGCAGCGTCTGCTGGGGCATGCCGACATACGCGCCCCAGTGGATGACGAGGTCAGGGTGCGTCTCGACGAGGTGGCGGCACGCGAGGTGCCCGTCGAGCATGACGACGACCGTTCCGAGGCCGGGGGACCATTCAGTCATGAGCCGTCGACCGGTCGTGACGTGCACCGGTTGGCCGATCTGGTGCAGCACGATGCCGTGCGCCGCGGCGAGGGTCTGGAACGCCGAGATGCCCGGAATGACAACCGAGTTCACCGGCCGATGGCGCGCCAGACGATCGACGACGCGGATCGTCGAGTCGTAGAACGCGGGGTCACCCCAGACTAGGAATCCGACGACGATTCCCGGCTCGAGCGCGTCGATCACCTCGCCCCACGCGTGAGCGCGCGCGTCGTGCCAATCGAGAACACCGTCGGTGTACTGGTGCGCGTCACGCTCGGCGTCGGGGCCGCGCCGCGGATCGGGGAGCGCGACGAACCGGTAGCTGCCCTCGGCCAGATGCGTGCGGCACAGCGCCTCGCGCACCTCGACGAGCTCGCGCTTCTCATCGCCCTTGTCGGCGACGAGGAAGACGTCGACCTCACGCATCGCGTCGATCGCCTCGAGCGTCAGATGACGCGGGGAGCCCGCGCCGATACCGATGACGCGAACCTCGCGAGGGGTCGTGGTGTCCGTCATGATTCAGCCCTTCCTCATCGCCAGGTCGAGCAGCGCGTCGACGTCGAGGTGTTCGTCGCAGGCGTCGGCGAGGGCGTCGATCATGGCTGAACGTCGGGCACGGAACCCCATCGCGCCGTCGCGAGGCACCCACGCCGAGCCCGACGCGCGGGCGACGTCACGCAGCCACGCCCGCCGGAATCCGTCGTTCTCGAGGGTGCCGTGCCAGATCGTGCCCCACACGGCCCCCGCGCACGTACCGCCGGGAAAGTTCGGTTCGGCGGTGACGACACCGTGGTGGATCTCGTAGCCGTCGACGTCCTCGCCCCGCCACGTTCCAGCGGGCCGAGCCAACGTCTTCTCCGCCTCGAACCTCACCGATCCGCGCAGGTGCCCGAGCCCGTCGACCGCCCCGACACCGGATTCCACGGAATCCTCCAGCCGGTCGACGAGCATCTCGTAGCCGCCGCAGATGCCGAGCACCGGCGCCCCACGCCGAACGCGGTCGGCGACGACGTCGGCGAGCCCGCGGGCGCGCAGCCAAGCCAGATCACTGACGGTCGCGCGACTGCCCGGCAGGACGAGCAGGTCGGCCTCACGGCACAGGTCGGCGTCCGTCGTCACCCTCACGTCGACGCCCGGTTCGGCGGCGAGAGCATCGACGTCGGTCGCGTTGCTCGTGCGCGGAAACCGGACGACGGCGACGCTCAGACACGCCTCGTCTGCATCGCCGCCCGCAAGACTCGGTCGCCACCGACCGATCGACAAGGCATCCTCAGAGTCGAGCCACACATCCTCGAGCCATGGCAGCACGCCGCGGCAGGGCAGGCCGGTACGTCGCGTGATCTCGTCGAGACCGGGCTCGAGGACGGACGCGTCGCCGCGAAACTTGTTGATGACGTACGCCGCGAGATGGCGACGATCGTCGTCGTCGAGCAACGCCCACGTCCCGTACAGCGCGGCGAGCACACCGCCGCGGTCGATGTCGCCGACGAGGGCGACGGGCAGGTCGAAGCGGCGCGCGAGCCCCATGTTGACGTAGTCGCCGCCGCGCAGGTTGATCTCGGCGGGGGAGCCGGCACCCTCGGCGATGACGACGTCGACGTCGCCCGCCAGCTCCTCGAAGGCCGTGAACGCCGCGTCCGCGAGGTGACGGCGGCCCGTCGCGTACTCACCGGCGCGCAACCGCCCTGCCGGTCGGCCACGCAGGACGACGAACGCCTCCCGGTCGCTGCCCGGCTTGAGCAGGACTGGGTTGTGCACGCTCGCGGCCTCGACGCCCGCAGCCTCGCACTGCAGGTACTGCGCGCGCCCGATCTCGCTGCCGTCACGGCACACCATCGAGTTGTTCGACATGTTCTGCGACTTGAACGGGGCCACACGCACCCCGCGTCGCGCCCACGCCCGCGCGAGCCCGGTGACGACGAGCGACTTGCCCGCATCGGAGGAGGTACCGGTCACGAGGAGGCCATTCACGCCCCTACCCTAAACGTTTCACGAGGTCTCGCTCTGCGGCATGATGGCTGCGTCGGGCCCCGCGAGATCCGCGGGGCCACCAGCTCGAAAGGCGCACCGTGCCTCGTTTCATCTCCTCCCGTTACCAGGCGGGTTCCGCGACGCAGATGTCCGTCATCGCCGACCGTGCGCGCGAGTTCGACGACGTCATCAACTTCAGCCTCGGCGACCCCGACCTGACGACCGACGCCGGCATCATCGAGGCTGCCGCGGCCGACGCGAAGGCCGGCCACACGCACTACACCTCGAGCCTGGGTTACCCGGAGCTGCGCCAGGGCATCGTCGACATGTACCGCGACGACTACGGCGTAGAACGCAGCGTCGACGACGTCATGGTGACGACGTCGGGCTGCCACGCGATGTGGCTCGTCATGGAGACGCTGCTCGACGACGGTGACGAGGTGCTCGTCATCGAGCCGTACTTCACGCCGTACCCGCACCAGGTGCGTCTCGCGCGCGGCGTGCCCGTCTTCGTGCCGACGACGAAGGAGAACGGCTTCCAGGTGACGATCGGCGACCTCGAGGCCGCCATCACGCCGCGCACGCGCGGCGTCATCGTCAACACGCCGTGCAACCCGACGGGTGTGCAGTGGAGCCGCGAAGCGCTCGAGGGCGTCGCGCGGGTCGCAACGGAGCACGACCTCGTCGTTGTCGCCGACGACATCTACACGTTGTTCACCTACCGCGAGCCGTTCGTGCCGTTCGCGTCGCTGCCCGGCATGGCGGAGCGCACCGTGACGATCGGGTCGTTCAGCAAGGACTACCTCATGACTGGGTGGCGCATCGGGTGGATCCTCGCCCCGGCCGACTTCGTCTCGACGGCGCGTGACGTCAACGAGAACAACGTCTTCACCGCGCCCTCGATCTCGCAGCGCGCGGCCCTCAACGCTCTCGAACGACGCGCCGAGCTGCGTCCGCCCGTCAAGGAGCTCTACCGCGGCCGCCTGCAGCGCGCATATGAGCGCGTGCAGCGGCTGCCGCACATGGACGCCTTCGAGCCGCAGGGCACGATCTACCTGTGGGTCGACATCCGCGAGACCGGTCTGACGTCGCTCGAGTGCGCCGCGCGCATCGTCGAGGAAGCCCACATCCTGACGATCCCCGGCACCGCGTTCGGCGCGTCGGGCGAAGGGTTCCTGCGTCTCGCTGTCACCGTCGGCGAGGAGCAGATCGACGAGGCCTTCGACCGCCTGGAGCGCATGAGCATCTTCGGCGACTGACGGCGGCCTGGGGGCACTCGGCGCGAGCCGCGGGCACCACGTAGGGTTGGCCCTCGTGCCACGAGGGCACGACCCGGCTCGTGGCGATCGTCCGCGGGCTCGGGCACCACCGACCCCGAAGCGTTGATGAGCTCCTTCACCACCCGTCTGCACGACCGTCTCGGCCTACGTACGTCACCGCGGATCTTCTTCGGCTCCGCTGCGCTGATCGTCGTGTTCACCGCGTCCATGGCACTCTTCCCCGACCCGGTGCGTTCCGTCTTCGGTGCGGCGGCGCACTGGTTGCGTTTCGACCTCGGCTGGTTCTACACGGCGGCCGCGACCCTTCTCGTCGTCTTCTCGCTGGGGCTCGCCGCAAGCCGTTACGGGCGCGTCAAGCTCGGCCCTGACGACGCCGAGCCCGCCTATTCGGGGCTGTCGTGGTTCGCGATGATGTTCGCGGCCGGCGTCGGCGCGACGTTGATGTTCTGGGGCATCGCCGAGCCGATGAACCACTACGCGCGCCCGCCGCTCGGCGCGGCGCCCTACTCGGACGAAGCGGCGTGGGACGCGCTGTCGATCGCGAACTTCCACTTCGGCATCCACATGTGGGCCATCCTCGTCGTGCCCGGCCTGTGCTTCGGGTACTTCACGTACAAGCGGAACCTGCCGCCGCGCGTGTCGTCTGCGTTCCATCCGCTGCTCGGCGACCGCATCCACGGCCCCATCGGCCAGGCCATCGACATCATCGCCGTCGTCTCCACCGTCTTCGGTCTCGCCGTCTCGACGGGGCTCGGTGCGCTGCAGATCAACTCGGGCATGAACGATGTCTTCGGCTTGCCGATCGCCGGGTGGGTGCAGGCCGCGATCCTCGCCGTCATCACGGCGGCTGCGCTGACGTCCGTGCTCGCCGGCATGGACAAGGGCGTCAAGAACCTGTCCTACGCCAACATCCTCATGGCGATCGCGCTGCTCCTCTTCGTGGCGATGACGGCGATGTCGGCCTCCGACGTGGCGCGCGGCATCGTCGAGTCGGCCGGTCGCTACCTGTCGCAGCTGCCGATGCTGTCGACGTTCAACGACACGATGCACCACGGCGCGTGGTCGGGTCAGTGGACGGTCTTCTACTGGGCGTGGACGGTGACGTGGGCACCGTTCGTCGGGATGTTCGTCGCCAAGATCTCGCGCGGACGCACCATCCGCGCGTTCGTGACGGCATCGATCGGGCTGCCCAGCGCCTTCGTCATCGTGTGGATCGGCGTGTACGGCCTCACGTCGATCACGAGCGATCGAGCGAGCGCGAAGGCTGCGGGCCAGGGCGGTTCGCTCGCGCACACCATCGTCGACGAGAACAACCCGCAGGCGGCGCTGTTCCAGTTCTTGCGCGACCTGCCCGGCTACCTGCCCGTCGCGACGCTGGCGCTCGCCGTCATCGTCATCTTCTTCATCACCTCGATCGACTCGGGCGCGCTCGTCATGGACGCCATGGTCAACGGCCACGAGGACGCGTCGGTGCGCCGTCAGCGCGTGTTCTGGTCGCTGTCGGTGGGCGCCGTCTGTGCTGCGATCATCCTCACGGCGGGCGAGGACGGGCTGTCGGCGCTGCAGGAGGTCATCATCGTCATCGGGTTCCCCATCACGGTCCTGACGGTCCTGCAGGCCTGGCTGTTGTTCCAGGCGCTGCGTGAGGACGCCGGAGCGGCACGCCCGATGCGGACCCGCCAGTGGAAGCAGGTGCTGCCCGCCGAGGAGTACGAGCGGCGCGCCGCCGAGGGCGTGCTCGACGAGGACGCCTACGTCGTCCTGCCCGAGTTCGAGGAGGGCACCGAGCCGGAGTTCGAGACGCACGTCCCGACGACGGCGCAGACGCAGCAGCAGGCCGCGGAGCGCGCCGCCGTCTCCATCGGGCTGGCGGGACCGGTCGCCGCGGGCAAGTCGGTCGTCGGCGACGCGTTCGAGCGCCGCGGCGCGGTCGTCGTAGAGTTCGACGAGGTGATGCGCGAACTGCTCGTGCCGGGCGAGGAAGCCCTCGACCGGTTGCGGGAGGTGTTCTCCGAGACGATCGCCCACCCCGACGGCACGATCGACTGGCACACGCTCGACGACCTCACGACGCGCAGCCCCGCGGCGCGCGAGCGGATGTACGCCGTCATCGGCCCGTTCGTGCGTGCGGAGGCCGACGCCCGGGCCAAGGCCGTGGGCGATGACTCGGTGCTCGTGCTCGACCTCGCGCTGCTGACGGACGCCGCGACGCCGCGCGACTTCGACCACGTCGTCGTCGTGGAGGCGCCGGCGGAGGTGCGCGTCGAACGGCTCATGGCCGAGCGTGGACTGGATCTTGAGCAGGCCTGGGCCGAGATCGACGCCGACACGCAGGGGCGCGAGCGCAGCGACGCGGCCGACGTCGTCCTCTCGAACGAGGGCAGCATCGACGAGCTCGACGCCGCTGTCGGTGCGTTCTGGGAGGATGAGGTCGCACCGGCGCTGAACAGTGCCGCGACGCGCGTCTGAGGAGGCGACGATGAAGGTCGGGTTGACGGGTGGGATCGGTTCGGGCAAGTCTGCGGTGGCCCGATTGCTCGTCGAGCACGGGGCGCTGGTGGTCGACGCCGACGCCGTCGCGCGCGAGGTCGTCGCGCCCGGCAGTGCGGGGCTCGCGCAGATCGCCGACCGCTTCGGTGACGGCGTCCTGACGGCGCGGGGCGAGCTGGATCGCGGCGCGCTGGGGACCATCGTCTTCGCGGACGAGGGCGCGCGGCGCGACCTCGAAGCCATCACGCACCCGCTCATCGCGGCGCGCACGCTCGAGTTGTTCGCCGCGGCGAAACCGGGGCAGGTGCTCGTGCACGACATTCCGTTGCTCGTCGAGCTGGGGCGCGAGGGCGACTACGACGTCGTCATCGTCGTCGATGCGCCCGTCGAGACGCGTCTGCAGCGGCTCGAGGAGCACCGCGGGATGCCGCGTGAGGTCGCCGAGGCGCGCATGCGCAGCCAGGCGAGCGACGAGCAGCGCCGCGCCGTGGCCGACGTGTGGATCGACAACGCGGGGGACGAGGACGCGTTGCGTCGCCGCGTCGACGACGTGTGGCGCACGCACTTGCAGGGCTGAGGACCGCGGGATTCCGGGGTTGTCAGTGGGCGGGTCTAGGGTTGCGGCATGCGTCCAGTCACCGATCTGCAGCGTTCTGTCGCACCCATCAAGGTCGAATCCGAGTTCGAGCCCGCCGGCGATCAGCCGAAGGCCATCGCCGAGTTGTCGAAGCGCGTCAAGGCGGGGGAGCAGGACATCGTCCTGCTCGGTGCGACGGGTACCGGAAAGTCGGCGACGACGGCGTGGCTGATCGAGCAGGTGCAGCGCCCGACGCTCGTGCTCGCGCCCAACAAGACGCTCGCGGCGCAGCTCGCCAACGAGTTCCGAGAGTTGTTGCCGCACAACGCCGTCGAGTACTTCGTCAGCTACTACGACTACTACCAGCCCGAGGCGTACGTGCCGCAGACGGACACGTACATCGAGAAGGATTCCTCGATCAACGAGGAGGTCGAGCGGCTGCGTCACTCGGCGACCAACTCGCTGCTGACGCGGCGTGACGTCGTCGTCGTCGCGTCCGTGTCGTGCATCTACGGTCTCGGCACGCCGCAGGAGTA
>NZ_DCNR01000110.1:36398-45648 GCF_002322065.1 Dermacoccus sp. UBA1591
GGGACGTTCCGCGTGCGCGGCGACACGGTCGAGATCATCCCCGTGTACGAGGAGCTCGCGATCCGTATCGAGTTCTTCGGCGACGAGATCGACCGGCTCTACACGTTGCACCCGTTGACGGGGGAGATCGTCAACGAGGAGTCGGAGATGTACGTCTTCCCGGCGACGCACTACGTCGCCGGGCCCGAGCGCATGGAGCGCGCCATCGCCGGCATCGAGGTCGAGCTGGGCGATCAGCTCAAGCGGTTCGAGGCCGAGGGCAAGATGCTCGAGGCGCAGCGCTTGCGGATGCGGACGACGTACGACATCGAGATGATGCGGCAGGTCGGGTCGTGCGCCGGCATCGAGAACTACAGCCGTCACATGGACGGTCGTGGCCCCGGTACCGCGCCGAACACGCTGCTCGACTACTTTCCGGAGGATTTCCTCCTCGTCATCGACGAGTCGCACCAGACGGTCCCGCAGATCGGGGCGATGTACGAGGGTGACATGTCGCGCAAGCGCACCCTCGTCGACCATGGTTTCCGTCTGCCGAGCGCGATGGACAACCGGCCGTTGAAGTGGGAGGAGTTCCTCGAGCGCATCGGGCAGACGGTGTACCTCTCGGCGACGCCGGGCGACTACGAGATGAGCAAGAGCGACGGCTACGTCGAGCAGGTCATCCGCCCGACGGGTCTCGTCGATCCCGAGATCGTGCTCAAGCCGACGAAGGGGCAGATCGACGATCTGCTCGGCGAGATCCGCACACGGACGGACAAGAACGAGCGTGTCCTCGTCACGACCTTGACGAAGAAGATGGCCGAGGATCTCACCGACTATCTGCTCGACAAGGGTGTGCGGGTGCGCTATCTGCACTCGGAGGTCGACACGTTGCGCCGCGTCGAGTTGCTGCGCGAGTTGCGCATGGGTGAGTTCGACGTCCTCGTCGGCATCAACCTGCTCCGTGAGGGTCTCGACCTACCGGAGGTGTCGCTCGTCGCGATCCTCGACGCCGACAAGGAGGGCTTCCTGCGGTCCGCACGAAGCCTGATCCAGACCATCGGTCGCGCTGCGCGAAACGTCTCCGGTCAGGTGCACATGTACGCCGACAAGGTGACGCCGTCGATGCAGGAGGCGATCGACGAGACGTCGCGCCGCCGTGAGCTGCAGATCGCGTACAACACGGAGAAGGGCATCGACCCACAGCCGTTGCGCAAGAAGATCGCGGACATCACCGACATGCTGCAGCGCGAGTCCGCCGACACGGACGCACTGCTCGGTTCCGGCCGTTCGATGTCGCGTGGTAAGGGTCGCGGCGGCAGCGGTGCGGCGAGTGCCGACGCGAACGTCGCCGCGGGCGCGAAGCGCGAGGCGAGCAGCGCCGCCGACCTCGCGGGCCTCATCCAGGAGTTGCAGGCCCAGATGAGTGAGGCGGCCTCCGAGCTGCAGTTCGAACTCGCAGCGCGTCTGCGCGACGAATTACGTGACCTCAAGAAAGAACTGCGCCAGATGACGGAGGCGCAGAAGTAGCGCCCTGATGGCGTCCGCGGCGCCGGGTGGGATCTCGGCGCCGCGTGGTCATCGCCCCTTGTTGCGAGGATGGTTGCGGGCCTGACGCTCATTGCCGCGGCGATAGTTGCCGGTGAGGCGCGCCATGATCTCCTGAGCGTCACCGTCCTCGACGTCTTCCAAGAAGTCCGCAGCACGCGCGCCCCTAAGAGTCGTCGCTGTGCGTCCGTGATGAGTGATGACAACGACGCCATCACGTTCGAGAAAGGCGAAGCCAGCAGGTTGGGGCATGCTCGACACGCTATGGGCGAGGCAGCCGACCGGCAAGCGAAATACGGTCACGCCACGCCGGGGCTGATGTCATTTGATCGCCCGCATGAGCCTGACGAGGTCCTGACACCCCGCAGGATCGGCCATGGCCAACCGGGGCAGTTCGCTCTCGGCGAACCAGCCGATGTCGTCGTGCTCGTCGGGCGCGATGTTGCGGGGGTTCCCTACCCAGCGCGTCGCGAAGAACGCATGCTTCAACAGGGCTGGATCGCTGCAGGCCATCGGAAATCGCTCTGCATCGATCACCGTCACTCCGAGCTCTTCGACGCACTCGCGACGGGCAGCGCACTCGGCGGACTCGCCGGGTTCGACGTGTCCCCCGGGCAGGTCCCACAGGTCCGGATAATTCATCCGGTTCGGGTGGCGGTGAGCGAGTAGCACCCTCGCGTCCCGAACGAGTGCCACGACGGCAATGTGCGTGGGCAGCGTCGCTGAGGCCATGGGATGAGTCAACCACCAGTCGCCTGTACCTCGTCTGCCGTCAGGCGGTAGACCAAGCGGGTGCAAACCAGCGCCGCCTGATCGCAGGGTTGCACGCGGCGGGTGCTCTTGTGATTCGTGATGCAGCCCTGGCGCGGAGGAAGGGCCGGCCAGTGGGTTCACTCACTATCCCTTTGACCCTACCAAGATTCGAACATGTGTACTAAACTAGTGGCATGGATCAAACGCTGGCAGTGACGGCCGAGACGGTCGCCGCCATGCCGTCCACCGAGCTGGTGGGCGCATGGGTTCTGCTGACGCGCGCGATCGCAGAGCAGGCGCTGGCCGACCCGGAGACATTGGCGCCCTGCTCGGGCGACGCGTTGCCGCGAACCTTCGATGAGCGCCACACGCGCACGTTCACGCTCCAAGCACAACTGGAAGACATCGCCGTTGCTGCGCAGGAGGTGACGAGGGCCGCCGACGCGGTGCTTCACGCCGTCGCCGTCGAACACGAAGACACGGTCGCCCAGCGTGCTCACCTCGACGAGGAGAACTATGGGCTCTGCGAACGCCCTCCGACCGCAGGCGAATTCGCGGGGGATGATCTCGGGAACGCCCTCGGGTGTTCGAGCGCCACCGCGTCGCGCCTCGCTGTCGACGGACGCATGCTCCGCGACCGCGCGCCCGCTCTGCACGAACTGACGCTGCGGGGAGCCTGCCGCACCATGGTGGCCGCCACGCTGGCGCGTGAGATGGCGCACCTCGACGACGAGTTGGCTGCAGAGGTGCTCACGGATCTCGTGAGCGGGGGAGCACACCACCTCAGCGTCGACGGTGCCCGCTCCCGGGCGCGCAAACTGCTGCACGACAGGCGGCTGGCGCAGACCGAGGCCGACACCGTCGACCCCCGTCGTGAGCACGGGCTATGGTTCACGCCCCACCTCGATTTCGACACCCTCACCGAGGTGCGTCTGATCATGGCCACCGAGGACGCTGCCCGTCTCCGCGCCGCGATCGAAGCGCACGCTCAGACGCTCAACGACCATGCGCCAGATCCACGTGACGAACTCGCGCGGTGGCGCGCCGCGAGCCACGTCAGTGTGGCAGGGAGTGGCACCGAACCCCTCGGCGCCGTTCGCGTCGGCGCACTGCTCGACCTTGTCTTCGCGAACTCAACGGTCAACACCGTCATGCACCTCAAGGTGCCCGTCCACGCGAGCCCACCAGCGCCTTCCGACCGGCGGTTCGGAACGCTGGAGCCCCCTGCGTCGCTCGCCTCCGTCCCCAACTGCGGTCTCGACGAGGGCGGTCTTGATGAGGACGGTCTTAGTCGGCCCCGTCAGCACGCTGAGGCCGGGCCGATCGGCGTCATCACGCGACCCCCGGACACATTGGGCGCGGCCCACATCCCCGGCCTGGGCCACGTCGACGCGGCAGCCGTTCGCCTCGTCGCGGCGCTCGTCGACACCACGTTCACGATCGACCTCGTTGACGGTGCGTGGACGACGCTCGCGAGTTGCTCGACGACGTATCGTCCCGGCGCGCGAGTGGCGCGGCTTGTCCGTGAGCGTGACGTGCACTGCCGCTTCCCGCACTGCACCCGGGTCTCGACGAACTGCGACCTCGACCACGTCGTCCCGCACGCCGACGGTGGGCCGACGTGCGTCGGCAACCTGCAGGCCCTGTGCCGCCACCATCACCGCGCCAAGACCTTCGGCGGCTATGCCGTGACCATGACGCCAGACGGAGTTTGCACGTGGGAGTCACCGACCGGCCGCCGCTGGACGACTCTCCCGAGCGGGGAGACGGTCGCGACCACGCTCGCTCCCGCGAGCTGAGCTGTTGGCAGGCACGCTCCATCGGCCGGCACTCAGGCCGTCTCAGTAGAATCGCCGCATGTCTCGAATCTTCAAGATCTTCGCGTTCGCCGAAGCTGTTTCCTGGGGTCTGCTTCTCATCGGCATGTTCTTCAAGTGGGTGCTCAAGACCACTGAGGTCGGAGTGCAGATCGCCGGGCCCATCCACGGCGTCATGTTCATCGGGTACGTCCTGTGCGCGCTCAAGCTGTGGCAGGAGAAGAGCTGGCCGAACAAGACGATCGGCATCGGCCTGCTCTGCGCCGTGATCCCGTTCGCGACGATCTGGTTCGAGAAGCGCGCCGAAGCGCGTGGCGAACTCGGCGACGAACCGCGTCAGAAGCCCCTCGCCGGCTGACGATCCCCCTGCACGTGCGACCGGCGGGGCCGCGAGCTGCGAGGGTTCGCAGCCCCGCCGCTCGTTCGTCATGACACGCCAGTCGACGAGACGCACCGACGACGCCGGCCCCTGCCTGCGCGTCACTCAGCCGCGGCTGCGATACGAGACATCGCCGGCGCTCAAGGCACCAGAGGTGTTCGCGCACCTGGTCGAGGCATGACCATCCGGTTGGTCACCGCGGCGCGCCGCAGACCCGCGTCGTCGTCGGCGCTCAAGTCGCCAGGCCTGCCCGCGCCACGCATCCAGGTGCGGTCATTCACGCAAAGACCGCGTCGTGCAGGCAAGGGCGGCGATGATGTCGGGCGCCCAGGTCGCCAGGCCTGCCCACGCCACGCATCCAGGTGCGGTGGTCACGCAACGACCGCATCGTGCAGTCAGGGGACCATGCAGTCAAGGGCGACGATGATGTCGGGCGCTCAGCTCACCAACCGCGTTCGCGCCACTCGTCGAGGTGCGGGCGTTCGACAGACAGACGCGTGTCGTCGCCGTGGCCCGGGTGAACGTCGGCATCGTCGAAACGCCCGAAGATGCGATCGCGAACCATGGTGAACAGCTCGTCGAACGACTGCTCATCGGAATGCGTCGTCGCGCCGACGCCGCCAGGAAACAGCGTGTCGCCCGTCCACAGCTGAGGCAGAGCGTCGCTGCCGGCGGGTGGCGTCCACGACAACACGACGCTGCCGGGGGTGTGGCCTGGCACGTGGTGCGCGACGAGCGTCTGCGCGCCGAACTGAATCGTGTCACCGTCACTCAGCGTCCGCGCGGGCGCGACCGGGAGGTGCGGTCCGTCCTCGAGACCGGCGAGCGTCGCGTCAGCACGCTCGGCGAGCTCGGGCAGGGCGCGGTGATGATCCCAGTGCTTGTGGGTCGTCACGACGGCATCGAGACGATCGACGCACGCCTCGTCGAGCATCGCCGTGATGGCTCCGGCATCTGCCGCAGCGTCGATGAGCACCGCCGCACCACCCGTCTCGGGCGTCGCATCACGCAGCAGATACACGTTGTTGTGCATGTCGGAAACTGACAGCTTCCACATCGTCAGCCCCGGCAGGTCGAGTCGTGACGGCGCGTCGCCCGGTTTCACATCGGAGAGGTAAGCACTCATGCCTCTACCATCTCACCCACCCAGCCACCGGTGCCACAGGTACCGGCGCCGGGTGGCCCGGGCACGCCGCGCGCAGGGGCGGCCCGGGCCCGTGACAGCGCGAGCGTGCAGCCGATGCCGCGTCATCAGTGTCGTCGCTCTGGGCCGCCGGGGCAGGAAACCCCGCTACCACCGCGTCAGACGTTCGCCCCGCGCGCAGCGACCTGCGCCTCATGCAGGTCGTAGCCGGCGCCGATGAGAGTGAGGTGACTGAAGGCCTGCGGGTAGTTGCCGACCTGGGTCATCTCCTCGGGGTCGTACTCCTCGGCGAGCAGTCCGACGTCGTTCGGCAGGTCGCACAACCGGTCGAACAGCTCCTCGGCCTTGTCGAGCTCACCGATCTTCGCGTACGCGGAGACGAGCCAGAACGAGCAGGCGAGGAACGGGTGCTCGTCTCCGGCGAGGCCGTCGACGCCCGATTCGGTGCGGTAGCGCAGGAGGAAACCGCCGCGCATGAGGTCGTTCTCGATGGCCCGCACCGTGCCGATGACGCGAGGATCGTCGGCGGGCAGGAACCCGACGGCCGGGATGAGCAGCAGCGACGCGTCGACCTCGGTCGTGTTGTAGTGCTGCGTGAACGTGTTCTTCTGCACGTTGAAACCCTTCGTGAGGATCTCCTCACGCACGAGCTCGCGCACCTCGCGCCACCGCTCGACGTCGCCCGGGTGGCCGTGCTTCTCGACGGCGGAGATCGCCGCGTTGAACGCAGCCCACACCATGACGCGCGAGTGCGTGAAGTGCTGCAGCGGCCCGCGGATCTCCCATAAACCGTTGTCCGGCTCGTCCCAGTGCTCGGCGAGCTGGTTGACTAGCGCGGCCTGGATCGCCCAGGTCTGCTCGTTCTCGTACCCACCCTTGGCGCGCGCGTGCTCAAAGGCGATCATGACCTCGCCGAGGACGTCCGTCTGCTTCTGGTCGACGGCGCCGTTGCCGACACGCACCGGCCGCGAATCCGCGTACCCGGGCAGATGGTCGAGTTCACGCTCGGGCAGCTCGCGCCCACCGTCGATCGTGTACATGATCTGCATGTCCTCGGGATCACCGGCGAGGGCACGCACGAGCCACTCGCGCCACTTGATCGTCGCGTCGACGTAGCCGGCGCGCAGCAGCGACTCGAGACCTAGCGAGGCGTCGCGCAGCCAGCAGTAGCGGTAATCCCAGTTGCGTTCACCACCGAAGTCCTCCGGCAGCGACGTCGTCGGCGCCGCGACGATGCCGCCGCGGCGGCTGTCCGTCAGCAGGTTGAGCACGAGCAGGCTGCGACGCACGACGTCGGCGTGCGGCCCGTCGTAGGTGCAGTGGCCGATCCAGTCGTTCCAGCGCCCCAGCGTCGACGCGATGCGCTTGTCGGTGTCGAGCGGGATCGGGATCGGCTTGTAGCTCGGCACCCACGTCATGCTGAAGTCGAGCGCCTCACCGGCGGAGACGTCGAACAGGTCACGGTGACGCCCCTCGTTGCCGACGGGCAGCCGGTCGCCGCGGAAGATGAGCATGTCGGGGCCGGCGATCGCGACGAGCACCTCCTCGTCCTGCACGTGCCCCGGGTGGTGGCTCACCCACGGCTTCACCTTGCCGTAGTTGAGGCGGACGACCCACTCCTGCTCCAACGTCACGGTACCCTCGAGGCCCTCGACGCGACGCAGGACGTCTGCGCGGCCGTCGCTGACGGGCATGAGATCGGTGACCTTCACCTTGCCGGTCGCCGTCTCGTGGATCGTCTCGAGGATGAAACTGTCCTCGCGGTACGCCCGCGTCGTCGTGGCCTCCTCGGCGGGCCCGAGCAGCCAGCGTCCGTGATCCGGCGTGCCGAGCAGCGCCGTGAAGCAGCTCGACGAGTCGAAGCGGGGCAGGCACAACCAGTCGATGGACCCCCGGAGGCTGACGAGCGCCGCCGTCTCGGTGTCACCGATGATGGCGTAGTCCTCGATCGGGGTGGTGTTGACCTCGGAAGGGGTGAAATCCACAGACATGCGCCCCAGACTAATCGGACCGGCGCCATGGCCTGATCCGTCGTCGTGGGCGTGTCCCGGGTGCCCACAGGGGTGGGTTTCCCCGCGCCGTTCGGGGGTTGTCGGTGCGCGCACCTAGCATGGGGGACGTGCCGAAGATTCCAAGCAGCAGCAACGCCGTGGCCCCACGTCGCGGCCACGATCACCTTCTCGTGCGCGGCGCACGGGAGCACAACCTCAAGAACGTCTCGATCGAGATCCCGCGTGACGCGCTCGTCGTGTTCACCGGGCTGTCCGGCTCGGGCAAGTCGTCCCTCGCGTTCGACACGATCTTCGCCGAGGGCCAGCGCCGCTACGTCGAATCCCTGTCGGCGTACGCGCGTCAGTTCCTCGGTCAGATGGACAAGCCGGACGTCGACTTCATCGAAGGCCTCAGCCCCGCCGTCTCCATCGATCAGAAGAGCACGAACCGCAATCCGCGCTCGACGGTGGGCACGATCACGGAGGTCTACGACTACTTCCGTCTGCTCTTCGCCCGCGCCGGTCGCCCGCACTGCCCCGTCTGCGGCGCGCCGGTCGGCAGCCAGACGCCGCAGCAGATCGTCGACTCGATCCAGGAGCTACCGTCTGGCACCCGCTTCCAGGTGCTTGCACCCGTCGTGCGCGCCCGCAAGGGCGAGTACGTCGACCTGTTCGCCGAACTGCAGACGAAGGGCTTCTCCCGTGCCCGTGTCGACGGTGAGACGGTGACGCTGAGCGAACCGCCGACGCTGGAGAAGCAGAAGAAGCACACGATCGACGTCGTCGTCGACCGTCTCGTCGCGAAGGGGCCGGACGACCTCAGCGGCCGCCAGCGCCTCACCGACTCGGTCGAGACGGCCCTCGGCCTCGCGGACGGCCTCGTCGTCATCGAACGCGTCGTGCGCGAGGGCGCCGAGGACGCGCACGACGAGCTGCCGCTCGAGCGCCGTTACTCGGAGAAGCTCGCCTGCCCGAACGACCACGCGCTGTCGATGGACGCGATCGAGCCGCGTTCGTTCTCGTTCAACAGCCCGTTCGGTGCCTGCCCGGCCTGCACCGGTCTCGGCACCGAGCTGCGTGTCGACCCCGACCTCATCATCCCCGACGAGGACAAGACGCTGCGCGAGGGCGCGATCCTGCCGTGGGCGCAGGGCAGCGGTGCCGCCGACTATTTCGTCCGCGTCATGGGCGCGCTCGGCAAGGAGAGCGGGTTCGACCTCGACACCCCGTGGCGCGACCTGCCGGCCAAGGCGAAGACGATGCTGCTCGAGGGCAAGAACCACAAGGTTCACGTCACCTACCGCAACCGTTTCGGGCGTGAGCGCTCCTATTCGACGGGCTTCGAGGGCGTCATCCCGTTCGTCAAGCGTCGCCACACGGAGACGGAGTCGGAGTGGAGCCGTGAGCGCTACGAGGGCTACATGCGCGAGGTGCCATGCCCGACGTGCAACGGCGCACGCCTCAAGCCCGAGTCGCTGTCGGTGACGATCGGCGGCAAGTCGATCGCCGAGGTGTGCGCGCTGCCGATCTCGGAGTCCGCGCACTTCCTCGACGACGTCGACTTCACCTCGCGCGAGCGGCAGATCGCCGAGCGCGTCATCAAGGAGATCGCGGCGCGTCTCGGCTTCCTGCTCGACGT
>NZ_DCNR01000110.1:45855-73418 GCF_002322065.1 Dermacoccus sp. UBA1591
GAGGCGCAGCGCATCCGCCTCGCGACGCAGATCGGCTCAGGTCTCGTCGGCGTGCTCTACGTCCTCGACGAGCCGTCGATCGGTCTTCACCAACGTGACAACCACCGCCTCATCGAGACGCTGACGCGCCTGCGCGACCTCGGCAACACGCTCATCGTCGTCGAGCACGACGAGGACACGATCGCGACGGCCGACTGGATCGTCGACATCGGGCCCGGTGCCGGCGAGCACGGGGGAGAGGTCGTCTACTCCGGCCCGGTCAAGGGCTTGCTCGCGGAGAAGAAGTCCGTCACCGGCGGTTACCTCAGCGGCCGATTGTCCATCCCGGTGCCGCAGACGCGTCGCGGTCAGGACGGTCGCCGCCTCGTCGTCGAGGGAGCGCGTGAGCACACGCTCAAGGACATCGACGTCGCGTTCCCGCTGGGCAACCTCGTCGTCGTCTCCGGCGTGTCGGGGTCGGGCAAATCGACGCTCGTCAACGACATCCTCTACACGACGCTCGCGAACGACCTCAACGGCGCCCGCCAGGTCGCCGGGCGCCACAAGCGCGTCACCGGCACCGAACTGCTCGACAAGGTCGTCCACGTCGACCAGAGCCCCATCGGGCGCACGCCGCGGAGCAACCCGGCCACCTACACGGGCGTGTTCGACGCCATCCGCAAGCTCTTCGCAGAGACACAGGAGGCGAAGATCCGCGGCTACCAGCCGGGGCGCTTCTCCTTCAACGTCAAGGGCGGACGCTGCGAGGCATGTTCGGGTGACGGCACGCTGAAGATCGAGATGAACTTCCTGCCCGACGTGTACGTGCCGTGCGAGGTGTGCCACGGGGCGCGCTACAACCGCGAGACGCTCGAGGTGCACTTCAAGGGCAAGTCGATCGCCGAGGTGCTCGACATGCCGATCGAGGAGGCCGCTGAGTTCTTCGAAGCGGTGCCCGCGATCGCGCGTCACATGCGCACGCTCGTCGACGTCGGTCTCGGCTACGTCCGTCTCGGCCAGCCGGCGCCGACGCTGTCGGGTGGTGAGGCGCAGCGCGTCAAGCTAGCCGCGGAGCTGCAGAAGCGCTCGTCCGGCCGCACGATCTACGTCCTCGACGAGCCGACGACCGGTCTGCACTTCGAGGACATCCGCAAGCTGCTCGAGGTCATCCAGGGCCTCGTCGACAAGGGCAACACGGTCGTCGTCATCGAGCACAACCTCGACGTCATCAAGAGCGCCGACTGGGTCATCGACATGGGCCCCGAGGGTGGTTTCCGCGGCGGTGAGGTCGTCGCCGAGGGCACGCCAGAGCAGATCGCGCAGGTCGAGGCGAGCCACACGGGTCGCTTCCTGCGTCCGCTGCTCGAAGCCGCGGGCGTGACGCCGACGATCGTGGCGCAGAAGCCCGTCATCGACCCGCGCGCGGCGATGAAGAAGACCGCCGCGAAGAAGACGGCGAGCAAGCAGACCGCGGCCGGCAAGACGACCGCAAAGAACACGAGCGCCGCGCCGAGTGCGGCGAAGAAGACGACCCGGAAGAAGGCATGATGAGCGACCTCCAGGCACAGTTCACCCGCCGCAGCGCGATGACCGCGACGATCGCCGTGGCCGGCACCGGCATGCTCGCCGCGTGCGGCGGGGGCGACGACGAGGCCTCGACGAAGTCCGTCGACGCCACGATCGACGCGAGCAAGGTGAGCGTCGGCAGCGGCTTCGTCGACCGCGGCAACTCCATCGTCGTCACTCAGCCGACGAAGGGCACCTTCAAGGCGTTCACGTCCGTGTGCCCGCACCAGGGCTGCCAGGTCGGCGAGGTCACCGACAAGGCGATCGTCTGCCCCTGCCACGGCAGCCGCTTCGACCCGATGACGGGCGCCGTGCTCGCCGGCCCCGCGGACAAGCCGCTCGCCGAGAAGAAGGTCGAGGTCAAGGGCAGCCAGCTGCACGTGACCGGCTGATGGCAGACCCCCGCACCTACCGCCCCAAGACGGGCGACATCCCGACCGAACCCGGCGTCTACCGCTTCCGCGACCGCGACGGGCGCGTCATCTATGTCGGCAAGGCGAAGAACCTGCGCTCGCGCCTGAGCAACTACTTCCAGGATCTGCGGCTGCTGCACCCGCGCACGCGGACGATGGTGACGACGGCCGCCTCGGTGGAGTGGACGATCGTGCGCACCGAGGTCGAGGCGTTGCAGCTCGAGTACGCCTGGATCAAGGAGTTCGACCCGCGCTTCAACGTCAAGTACCGCGACGACAAGTCCTACCCCTACCTCGCGGTGACGATGTCCGACGCGGTGCCGCGCGCGCAGGTGATGCGCGGGCGCAAGCGTCCCGGCACTCGCTACTTCGGCCCGTTCACGCACGCGTGGGCGATCCGCGACACGCTCGATCAACTCATGCGCGTGTTCCCGATGCGCACGTGCAGCAACGGGGTCTACCGACGCGCCGAGGCGTCGGGTCGCCCGTGTCTGCTCGGGTACATCGACAAGTGCAGCGCGCCCTGCGTCGGCAAGGTCACCAAGGCCGAGCACCGTGAGATCGCCCAGGATTTCTGCGATTTCATGGCCGGCGATTCCGCGCGCTTCACCCGGGAGATCGAGCGACGCATGAAGGCTGCCGCCGCCGACCTCGACTTCGAACAAGCGGCGCGCTTGCGCGACGACCTCGGTGCCCTGGAGAAAGTGCTGCAGAAGTCGGCCGTCGTGTTCGACGACGCGACGGATGCCGACGTCTTCGGCGTCGCCGAGGACGACCTCGAGGCAGCCGTCCAGGTCTTCCACGTGCGCGGCGGCCGCATCCGGGGTCAGCGCGGCTGGGTCACCGACAAGGGCAGCGACGCCGGCGTCAACACCGCCGACCTCGTCGAGGCCATGCTGCTCGAGGTCTACGGCGACCTTCAGGGGCGCGACGACGTCCCGCGCGAGGTGCTCGTGCCGTCGCTGCCGCCCGATGTCGAGACGGTCAGCTCGTGGCTGCGCGAACGCCGCGGCAGCAACGTCGACGTCCGCGTGCCGCAGCGCGGCGACAAGCGCGAGCTCGCCGCGACGGTCGCGAAGAACGCCGAGCACGCGCTCGCGCGCCACAAGGTGAGCCGCGCGTCCGACCTGACGGCCCGCTCGCAGGCCCTCGAGGAGTTGCAGGAGAACCTCGGGCTGCCCGAGGCGCCGCTGCGCATCGAGTGCTTCGACATCTCGCACGTGCAGGGCACGAACGTCGTCGGTTCGATGGTCGTGTTCGAGGACGGTCTGCCCCGCAAGTCGGAGTACCGCCGCTTCATCGTCAACGGCATCGAGGGCGAGGATGGCACGCTGCGCAACGACGACGTCGCCGCGATGCACGAGGTGCTGACGCGGCGTTTCGCCCGGCTCGCGAAGGAGAGCGCCGACCTCGCGCCCGCGACGACCGGCGAGATCCCGGCGGACGCGGCGACCGCAGGCCCCTCCCTGCGTGACGAGAACGGCCGCATCAAGCGCTTCGCCTACCGTCCGCAGTTGCTCGTCGTCGACGGCGGACGCCCGCAGGTCGACGCCGCCGCGCGGGCCCTCGCCGACGTCGGGTTCGACGACATCCCCGTCGTCGGGCTCGCGAAGCGTCTCGAGGAGGTGTGGCTCGTCGACGACGACTACCCCGTCATCCTGCCGCGCACGAGCGAGGCCTTGTACCTGCTGCAGCGCGTGCGCGACGAGGCGCATCGCTTCGCGATCACCTTCCATCGCGAGCGGCGCTCGAAGTCGATGACGACGTCCGCGCTCGACGGCATCGCCGGGCTCGGCCCTGCCAAGCAGAAGGCGCTGCTCGCGCACTTCGGCTCGCTCAAGCGCATCCGCGCGGCGGACGCCGACGCGCTGTGCGAGGTCAAGGGCATCGGTCCGACGCTCGCCGAGACCATCGTGCGTTCGCTCCGGCAGGAGCAGGGCGAGCCAGCGGTTAACGTGATGACCGGAGAGGTCGTCGAATGAACGAGCGAGAGGCAGCCATGTCACACCCACCGCGCGCGGAGTTGATGATCGTCACCGGCATGAGCGGCGCCGGCCGCTCGACGGCCGCGAACGTGCTCGAGGATCAGGGCTGGTACGTCGTCGACAACCTGCCGCCTCAGCTGCTGCCCGACCTCGCCGGGCTCGTCGACGCGAGCGCGGAGGACGTCCCGCGCCTCGCCGCCGTCGTCGACGTCCGCAGCCGCGCGTTCTTCACCGACTTCCGCGCGGGCCTCGAACGTCTGCGTGACGACGGCTGGCGCCCGTCGGTCGTGTTCATGGACGCGACCGACGAGGCGCTCGTGCGCCGGTTCGAGTCGGTGCGCCGACCGCACCCGTTGCAGGGCGAGGGGCGCATGCTCGACGGCATCATCCGCGAACGTGAGATCTTGCGCGACCTGCGCTCGAACGCCGACATCCTCATCGACACGAGCGGTCTCAACGTCCACCAACTGTCGGCGAAGGTGCACGAGCTCGTCGGCGACACGGGCGGGCCGGCGTTGCGCGTCGCCGTCATGAGCTTCGGGTTCAAGTACGGCATCCCGCTCGACGCCGACCTCGTCTTCGACATGCGTTTCTTGCCGAACCCGTTCTGGAACCCGGAGCTGCGCCCGTTCAGCGGAAAGGACGAGGTCGTGCGTGATTTCGTCCTCGGTCAGCTGGGCGCCCGTGAGTTCCTCGACGGCGTCCTCGCGCTGCTCGAACCGATGACGCAGGGCTACCTGCGCGAGGGGCGCAGCTACGTCACGCTCGCCGTCGGCTGCACCGGCGGCAAGCACCGCAGTGTCGCGATGGCCGAGGAACTGGCGAAGCGCCTCGCCTCCGATCAGCTCGGGACCCTCGTCGTCCACCGTGATCTGGGGCGGGAGTGAAGCGCCCCGCGGTCGCGGCCCTCGGTGGGGGGCATGGCCTGTTCGCCTCGCTGGAGGCCCTGCGTCTCGTGACGGACAAGATCACCGCCATCGTCACCGTCGCCGACGACGGGGGCTCTTCGGGGCGCCTGCGCGAGGAGTACGACATCCTCCCGCCCGGCGACCTGCGCATGGCGCTGGCCGCTTTGTGCGACAACTCGCAGTGGGGCATCGCCTGGCGTGATGCGCTGCAGCATCGCTTCCCGGGCGAGGGCCCGCTCGGCGGGCACGCCCTCGGCAACCTGCTCATCGCGGGGCTGTGGGATTCGCTGGGAGACCCGATCCAGGGTCTCGACATGGTCGGGCGCCTGCTCAGCGCGCGCGGGCGCGTCCTGCCCATGTCGTTGCAGCCGTTGCGCATCGACGCCAAAGTCCGCGGCGCCGACCCCGCAGATCCGGACGGGGTGCGCGAGGTCTCCGGCCAGGTCGCGGTCGCGCAGACGCCGGGCACCGTGCTCAACCTGCGCCTGTTCCCCGACCCGCCGCAGCCGTGCCGCGAGGCGATCGACGCGGTGCTCGACGCCGACTGGGTCATCCTCGGGCCGGGCTCGTGGTTCACCTCCGTCATGCCGCACCTGCTCGTGCCCGACCTGCTCGACGCGCTCGTGCAGACGAAGGCGAAGCGGATGCTGACGCTCAACGTCCAGATGGACACGGGCGAGACCTCCGGTTTCTCGGCCAGCGATCACCTCGAGGTGCTCGCGGCCCATGCTCCGGCCCTTCACCTCGACGCGATCCTCGCCGACCCGGGCGTCGTCGGTGATGACGCCCGTGCCCGCGAGGCGCTCGAGTCGTCGGCGGCCGCGTTGGGCGCGAGCGTCGTCTACAAGCCGGTCGCCGACCAGGAGAGCGCCGGCGTCCACGACACCCTGCGCCTCGCGACGGCGTACCGCGACGTCATGGAATCGGCCGCCCGCGCCCAGGCGCGGCGTCGCGCGTGACCACCCGTTTGGGCCGGGTGCCACGCGTTCGGCACAATAGATCCTTCGTCCCGCAGGGCGATCGACGAGGAAGGTGCACGACGACATGGCGATGACGGCAGCGGTCAAGGACGAGCTGGCCCGGGTGGTGGTGACGCCGCAGCAGACCCGCAAGTCCGAGGTCGCGGCCATGCTGCGCTTCGCCGGCGGGCTGCACCTCGTCGCCGGGCGGGTCGTCGTCGAGGCGGAGCTCGACACCGGCGTCGCCGCGCGTCGTCTGCGTACGAACATCACGCAGCTCTACGGTCACACGAGCGAGCTCGCCGTCATGAGTGCCGGCGGCATCCGTCGTCAGACGACGTATCTCGTGCGCGTCGCCAAGCCCGAGCTCGCCGTGCAGACCGGCCTCGTCGATGCGAAGGGCCGCCCGGTGCGCGGGCTGCCGCCGAAGATCGTCAACGGCACCCTCGACGACGCCGCCGCCGCGTGGCGCGGCGCGTTCATCGCCCACGGTTCGCTCACCGAGCCGGGCCGTTCGTCGTCGCTGGAGATCACCTGTCCCGGTTCCGAAGTCGCCCTCGCCCTCGTCGGCGCGGCGCGCCGGCTGGGTGTGCCCGCAAAGGCGCGTGAGGTGCGCGGCGTCGACCGCGTCGTCATCCGTGACGGCGAGGCGATCGGCGCGATGCTCACCCACATGGGCGCCGAGGACGCGCGCCTCGTGTGGGAGGAACGCCGCATGCGCCGTGAGGTGAGGGCCACCGCGAACCGTCTCGCGAACTTCGACGACGCCAACCTGCGCCGTTCGGCGCGCGCTGCCGTCGCCGCGGGCAGCCGCGTCGCGCGGGCGATGGAGATCCTCGGCGAGGACGTGCCCGATCATCTTCGTCAGGCCGGTGAGTTGCGCATCGAGCACAAGGAGGCGAGCCTCGAGGAGCTCGGCGCCCTGGCCGACCCACCGATGACGAAGGACGCCGTCGCCGGACGCATCCGCCGGCTGCTCGCGATGGCCGACAAGCGCGCCGCCGATCAGGGCATCCCCGGCACCGACGCGAACCTCACGCCCGACATGCTCGAGGACGACTGACCCTGCCGCGCCCCGGTCAGCGGCCTGACTGACCGGTAACCTGCCCCGCGGTGCCCCGCGGCCCGCCTGCGTGTCATAGGGTGGAGGTGTTGAAAGACCTCGCGCCTTTCTGGGCGCGTGAGCACTCGATTCCTAGGGAAGGGCAGGGTCCTCAAGTGACCGTCCGCGTTGGTATCAATGGCTTTGGCCGCATCGGCCGCAACTTCTTTCGGGCCGTGAAGGCCTCGGGCGCAGACGTCGAGATCGTGGCGGTGAACGACCTCACCGACAACAAGACGCTCGCCAACCTCCTCAAGTACGACTCGATCCTCGGCCGTTTCGACGGCGAGGTCTCCTACGACGAGGACTCCCTCACGGTCGACGGCAAGAAGATCGCCGCGTTCGCCGAGAAGGATCCGGCGAAGCTCGACTGGGCCTCGGTCGGCGCCGACGTCGTCATCGAGTCCACCGGTTTCTTCACGGACGCCGAGAAGGCCAAGGCGCACCTCACCGGTGGCGCGAAGAAGGTCATCATCTCCGCCCCGGCGAAGAACGAGGACATCACGATCGTCATGGGCGTCAACGACGACCAGTACGACGCGTCGAAGCACACGATCATCTCGAACGCCTCGTGCACGACGAACTGCCTCGCCCCGATGGCCAAGGCTCTCAACGACGGCCTCGGCATCGAGCGTGGCCTCATGACGACGATCCACGCCTACACGGGTGACCAGCGTCTGCACGACGCGCCGCACAGCGACCCGCGTCGCGCCCGCGCCGCCGCGATCAACATCGTTCCGACCTCGACGGGTGCCGCCAAGGCCGTCGCGCTGGTGCTGCCGGAGCTCAAGGGCAAGCTCGACGGTTACGCGCTGCGTGTGCCGACCCCCACAGGCTCGGCGACCGACCTGACGTTCGAGGCTCCGCGCGAGACGACCGTCGAAGAGGTCAACGAGATCGTCAAGAAGGCCGCGAGCGAGGGCCCGCTCAAGGGTTACCTGCAGTACACCGAGGACCCGCTGGTCTCGACGGACATCGTCACTGACCCGGCCTCCTGCATCTTCGACTCCGGTCTGACGAAGGTCATCGGCAACCAGGTCAAGGTCGTCGGCTGGTACGACAACGAGTGGGGTTACTCCAACCGCCTCGTCGACCTGACCACGCTCGTCGGCTCCTCCCTCTGATCGGGGTCAGGCGTGAAGTCCATCAGCGATCTGGGTGATCTGCGCGGCAAGACAGTGTTGCTGCGCAGCGACCTCAACGTCCCGCTCGACGGTTCGACGATCACCGACGACGGCCGCATCCGCGCATCGGTCCCGACGATCCAGGAGCTGACGAAGGCCGGCGCTCGCGTCGTCGTCGTCGCGCACCTGGGCCGCCCCAAGGGCGAGCCGGAGGCGAAGTACTCGCTGCAGCCCGTCGTCGGGCGCCTGTCGGAACTGCTCGGTCAGGACGTGGCGTTCGCCACCGACACGGTCGGCGACTCGGCGCGTTCCACGGTCGAATCCCTCGGTGACGGCGACGTCGCCCTGCTCGAGAACCTGCGCTTCAACGTTGGCGAGACGAGCAAGGACGAGGCCGAGCGCAAGAAGTTCGCCGAGCAGCTCGCGTCACTGGCGGACGTGTTCGTCTCCGACGGCTTCGGTGTGGTGCACCGCAAGCAGGCGTCCGTCTACGACGTGGCGCAGCTGCTGCCGTCGGCGATGGGTGGGCTCGTCAAGACCGAGGTCGAGGTGCTGAAGCAGCTCACCGAGAACCCGAAGCGTCCGTACGCCGTGGTCCTCGGTGGCGCGAAGGTCGCCGACAAGCTGGCCGTCATCGAGAACCTCATGCAGACCGCGGATCGGCTGCTCATCGGCGGCGGGATGGTGTTCACCTTCCTCGCGGCCGAGGGGCACGAGGTCGGCAAGAGCCTGCTCGACACCGAGCAGATCGAGACGGTCAAGGGCTACATCGCGAAGGCCAAGGAGCTGGGCGTCGAGATCGTGCTGCCGAGCGACGTCGTCGTCGCGCCGGAGTTCGCGGCCGACAAGGGCCACGAGGTCGTCTCGATCGACGCGATCCCGGCCGACCAGATGGGTCTCGACATCGGCCCGGAGTCGGCGAAGCTGTACGCGAGCAAGCTGACGGACTGCAAGACGGTGTTCTGGAACGGCCCGATGGGCGCGTTCGAGATGGAGCCGTTCGCCGCCGGGACGAAGGCTGTCGCGCAGGCGCTCGTCGAGGCCACCGAGAACGGTGCCCTCACCGTCGTCGGTGGTGGCGACTCGGCCGCCGCCGTGCGTCAGCTCGGCTTCTCCGACGATCAGTTCGGGCACATCTCCACCGGTGGTGGGGCGAGCCTCGAATACCTCGAGGGCAAGGAACTGCCGGGGATCTCCGTGCTCGGCTGATCTGACCTCCACAGCTGCGAGCCCCGCCTCCGTCGCTTCGGCGGGGGCGGGGTTCGCGGTATCCGATCAACGTGAAAGGGGAAGCCGGCATGGCTTCGACGAAGAACACGCGCACGCCGCTCATGGCGGGCAACTGGAAGATGAACCTCGACCACCTCGCGGGCACTCACCTCGTGCAGAAGCTCGCGTGGGGCCTGGAGGACAAGCGCCACGACTTCGGGGCCGTCGAGGTCGCCATCCTGCCGCCGTTCACCGATCTGCGTTCGGTGCAGACGCTCGTCGACGGCGACAAGCTCAAGCTCGTCTACGGCGCACAGGATCTGTCGCAGCATGACGAGGGCGCGTACACCGGTGAGATCTCGGGCGCATTCCTCGCGAAGCTCGGCTGCACCTACGCGTGCGTCGGTCACAGCGAGCGCCGTCAGTACCACGGTGAGACGGACGAGATCGTCCGCGCGAAGGTCGAGGCCGCGTACCGTCACGGCCTCACGCCGATCCTGTGCGTCGGTGAGCCGCTCGAGGTCCGTCAGGCGGGCGAGCACGTCGAGCACTGCGTCGCCCAGGTGCGCGCCGCCGTCGCCGGTCTCACGCCCGAGCAGGCGTCGACGCTCGTCGTCGCCTACGAGCCCGTGTGGGCCATCGGCACCGGCGAGGTCGCGACGCCCGCCGACGCTCAGGAGGTGTGCGCCGCCGTCCGCGTCGCCCTCGCCGACGCGTTCGACCAGGAACTCGCGAACAAGGTCCGCGTTCTCTACGGCGGCTCGGTGAAGCCGGGCAACGTCGCGGAGATCATGGCCGGGGACGACGTGGACGGTGCCCTCGTCGGCGGCGCGTCGCTCGTCGCTGACGACTTCATCGGCATCTGCACCTACCAGAACGCCTGAGGCTCGGGCACGCGGTACGCTGGGGGCTGATTTCGCGCGGGCTCACGCCCGCCCCGTCGTGAGGTGAGATTTCTTCGTGGACATTGTCAAGATCCTGCTGCAGGGCCTGCTCGTGCTGAGCAGCCTGTTTCTCGTGCTGTTGATCCTCATGCACAAGGGCAGCGGCGGCGGTCTGTCCGACATGTTCGGCGGTGGCTCCGGCGCCAACCTCGGCGGATCCTCGCGCGCTGAGCGCAACCTCAACCGCATCACCGTCGGCGCTGCGACGATCTGGATCCTCGCCATCATCGGCTTGGGGCTCGTCGAACGCTTCAACTGACGGATTCCATCGGCGCCCATGAGCGCCGACGCGACGAAGCTCGTCATCTCCAGCGGGAGGTGACGAGCTTCGTCGCGTTGGATGGGTGCTTCAGGCGCCGGGCCCGGCTGCCGCCTCGTCGAGCCACCAGATCGTGCGTTCGCGTCCGTGTACGCCGGAGGCCGGGTGAGCGGTTCGATCCGTCGAAGTCGACGCGGCGCGCACCGCGTCTGCCTTGTCGGCCCCTGCGATCATGAGCCACACCTCGCGCGCCGCGTTGAGCGCAGGGAAGGTGAGGCTGATGCGCTGCGGCGGCGGCTTGGGGGAGTCGTTCTCCGCCACGACGCTCGTGTCGTCGACGCGTGTCGTCGCGTGCCCGGGAAACAGGGACGCCACGTGCGTGTCCGGACCCATCCCGAGCATGACGACGTCGAACCGTGGCGCCACCGTGGCCAGCTCGTCGCGGTAACGCGCAACGGCCGCGTCGAGGTCGTCACCGTCCGGGCCGTCCGACGCCGCCATGGCGTGCACGTTCGCCGCGGGCACGCCGACGACGTCGATGAGCACCACCCGAGCCTGCGTCTCGTTGCGCTCGGCGTCCCCCGCGGGCAGGAACCGTTCGTCGCCCCACCACAGGTGCACGTGCGCCCAGTCGATGTCGTCGAGGGAGGCGAGAGCTCGCGCACTCGCCTCACCCATCGACCCGCCCGTCAGGACGACGTGGGCGACGCCCCGGGAGGCCACCGCGTCGGCGATGACCTCCCGCAGGCGTTCGGCGATCGCGTCGGCCAGATCAGCCTTCGTCGCCGCCACGCGTCGTTCGACGTTCGCAGCGCTCACGCGTCGTCCTCGGCGGCGAGCTTCGGCAGGCCGCGCACGAGGGCGTCACGGTAGACCTCGTCCTTGTCGAGGCGCCGCAGCTCCTCGGCGAGGGATGCGACCGCGTCCGGGCGCTGCAGCGCCATCTGACGGTCCGGCTGGCCGGGCTGGCTCAGGATCGCCTGCTCACCGTGACGCGTCAGCAGGATCGGGCCGGAAGCACGCTCCAGCTCGACGCTGATGAGGCCCAGACCGGGTTCACCGAGTCGACGCTCGACCGGGCAGCCGAGTTCGACGCCGAGCCAGCCGCCGAGCAGGTCGGTGGAGGCCGAGTCGCTCGCTCCGGTGACGATGACCTTCGTGACCGGCTCGTACGGCGGCACGTCGAGTGCCCCCGCGAGCAGGCCGCGCCAGCGCGTCGTCCGGGCCCACGCCATGTCCGTGTCGCCGGCGGTGTAGTGCATCGCGCGGCGCAGGATCTCGCTGCGCGGGTCGGCCGACAGCGACGCGTCGGTGATGCGACGCTGCGCCATCCGACCGATCGGGGTCTCACCGATGTTCTCGTCGGCCTCCATCGGCCACCACGCGACGACGGGGGAGTCGGCGAGCAGTAGTGGCGTCAGGGCCGACGCGCCGTGCTGCGCGAGGTCACCGTGCAGACGCAGCACGATGATCTCGGATGCACCGGCGTCGCCGCCGAGACGGATCTCGGCGTCGAGCCACGCGTCGGCGGCATCCGGGTCGGCGACGAGCGCGATGATGCGACTCGGGTGCAGACGCGTGGCCTCCGCCGCGACGTGCAGCGACTCCTCGACGTCCTCACCGCGGCAGACGGCGACGAGCGTCATGACACGCCCGATCGTCATCGAGCCGACCTCGTTGCGCAGTTGGACGAGCTTCTTGGAGATCTCCGTCGTCGACGTCTTGTCCAGGTTGACGATCACGGCATCCTCCAGTGGCGTCCGTCGCGGGCCATCATGTCGTCAGAGCTCTGCGGCCCCCACGTGCCCGACTCGTACTGATCGGGCTGCGCATCCAGCGAGGCCCAGAAGTTCTCGATCGGGTCGAGGATCTTCCACGACAACTCGACCTCTTCGTGCCGCGGGAACAACGGCGGATCGCCGAGCAGCACGTCGAGGATGAGACGTTCGTACGCCTCCGGGCTCGAGTCGGTGAACGCCGAGCCGTAGCCGAAGTCCATCGTCACGTCGCGCACCTCGAAGCCGTTCGAGCCCGGAATCTTGGAACCGAACCGCATCGTGACGCCCTCGTCGGGCTGCACCCGGATGACGATGGCGTTGCGGCCGAGCTCCTCGGTCTGGTTCTCGTCGAACGGGGTCACCGCGTTCTTGAATACGACGGCGATCTCGGTGACGCGCTTGCCGAGTCGCTTGCCGGTGCGCAGGTAGAACGGCACACCCGCCCAACGCCGCGTGTTGATGCCGAGCTTGACGGCGGCGTACGTCTCGGTCTGCGAGTCGGGCTTGATGCCCTCCTCCTGCAAGAAGCCGGGCACCTTCTCCGCGCCCTGCCAGCCCTCGGCGTACTGCCCGCGAGCCGTCGAGGCCGCGAGATCCTGCGGCAGCTTCACCGCGGCGAGCACCTTCTCCTTCTCCGTGCGCAGATCCTTCGCGTCGAAGGTCAGCGGCTGCTCCATCGCCGTGATGGCGAGCAGCTGGAGCAAGTGGTTCTGGATGACGTCGCGCGCCGCCCCGATGCCGTCGTAGTAGCCCGCGCGGCCACCGATGCCGATGTCCTCGGCCATGGTGATCTGCACGTGGTCGACGTGGTTGTTGTTCCAGATCGGCTCGAACATCTGGTTGGCGAAACGGAACGCCAGGATGTTCTGCACCGTCTCCTTGCCGAGGTAGTGATCGATCCGGAAGATCGAGTCGGGCGGGAAGACGCTCTCGACGATCGCGTTGAGCTCGCGCGCGCTCTCGAGGTCGTGCCCGAAGGGCTTCTCGATGACGACGCGGCGCCACGCGTCCGGCTTCGTCTCGCTCGGCTTCGTCAGGCCGGCCGTCTCGAGCTGCTCGCAGACCTGCGCGAACGATCCCGGGGGGATCGACAGGTAGAAGGCCGTGTTGCCCTCGGTGCCGCGGCTGTCCTCGAGTTCCTTGAGCGTCTTCGCCAGGTTCTCGAAGGCGGAGGCGTCGTCGAAGGTGCCCTGGACGAAACGGATGCCGTCGGCGAGGTTGGTCCAGACCTCCTCGTCGTAGCCCGTGCGCGCACGCTCCTTGACCGACTCCTTGACGATCTGCATGAAGTCCTGGTCCTCCCAGTCACGTCGGGCGAAGCCGACGAGGGAGAAACCGGGTGGCAGCAGACCACGGTGGAACAGGTCGTAGATGGCCGGCATGAGCTTCTTGCGGGCGAGGTCACCCGTGACGCCGAAGAGCACGACGCTGCAGGGCCCGGCGATGCGGGGCAGGCGCTTGTCCTCCTTGGAACGCAGGGGGTTGTGGCCCTTGGAGATCTCCGTCGGCGGCGTCACCGAGCCTCGCCTCCGGACATCTTCGTCAGGGCCGCGACGACCTGCTTCAGGCCCGCGTCGTGGTCGGCGAGGTGCAGCCGCAGGACGGGCCGGCCGTGGTCGGCGAGGACGGAGGCGTCACCACCGGCCTGCGCATCGCAGAACTGCCCGAAGGTGAAGTCGCGCCCGGGCACGGCGAGATCCTCGCCGGGGACGGTCGTGATCTGCAGGTACACACCGTTCGCCGGGCCGCCCTTGTGGTACTGGCCGGTCGAGTGCAGGAAGCGCGGGCCCCACCCGAAGGTGACGGGTCGTTCCAGCGCACTCTGCAGCGGCGCGCGCGTCGCGGCCAGCTCGGTGTCGGCGAGACGGTCGAGGTAGGCCATGACGGCGAGGTAACCCGTCGGCGTCAGCTGTGCGACGAGCGCCTGGAGCGCCGCATCGAGCGTGTCGGCGCCCGCGAGGAAGTCGGGGCCCGCCGTGCGAACCTCAACGGCGCCGTCGACGAACGCAGGAGCATCAGCGGCGCCCATGCCCGCGTCGAGCAGTTCGCGCGCCGCGGCCTTCGCCGACTCGACGTCCGGCTGGTCGAACGGGTTGATGCCGATGAGGCGGCCGGCGACGGCCGTCGCGACCTCCCACAGCAGCATCTGCGCGCCCAGCGAACCCGAGACGGTCGTGACGGAGTCGCCCTCAGGGGTGCGCTCGTCGTCCTCGGCCGTGAGCAGGACCAGGTTCTCGTCCGCGGCGAGGCTCGAGGGCTCGTCACGCCCGACGACGACGGGCAGCAGGCCCTTGCCGTCCTTGCCCGTCGACTCGGCGATGAGCTGCTCGATCCAGTCACCGAAGCCCGGGATCTGCGTCCCGGCGTCGGCGAGGATCACCTTGTCGCGCAGGGGAGAGGTGCCCCCGAGCACGGCGCCCAGCTGTAGGCCCGGGTTGGCCCCGTCGTCCTCGGCGAGCAGGTCCGTGACGGACTCGGCCTCGTCGAGCAGGGCCTCGACGTCCGCGCCGGCGAGGCCGGAGGGGACGAGACCGAAGGCGGTGAGAGCCGAGTAGCGCCCGCCGACGTTCGGGTCGGCGTTGACGACGGTGAAGCCGCCGGCACGCGAGCTCTCGTCGAGCGGCGAACCCGGGTCGGTGACGATGACGATGCGCTCGGTCGGGTCGATGCCCGCGTCCTCGAACGCCTGCTCATACACGCGACGCTGGCTGTCGGTCTCGACCGTCGAGCCCGACTTCGACGAGACGACGACGAGGGTGTGCTCGAGGTCCTCGGCGAGGGCGGTGCGCACCATGTCGGGCTGGGAGGAGTCGAGCACGACGAGCGGAACACCCGCGGTCGCGCAGATGACCTCCGGCGCGAGCGACGAACCGCCCATGCCGCACAGGACGACGCGAGTCAGGCCCTGGGAGGTGAACTTCTCGCGCAGCGCGTCGATCTCACCGACGAGAGGACGGGATGAGCGGGCGAGGCCCACCCAGGACAGTCGTTTCGCGGCTTCGGACTCGGCGTCGGAACCCCACAGCGTGGGATCCTGCGCGAAGAGTCGGCTCGCGAACTTCTCGGCGACGAGCGCCGGGACGGCAGCGTCGATCGCTGCCGCCCCGGCACCCACGGTGCCGAGGCTGACACCGGAGGAGGTCACTTGTTCTCGCCTGCCTTCTCGAGTTCGGAACGGACGGAGCCGAGCAGCTCTTCCCAGGACTTCTCGAACTTGTCGAGGCCCTCGGTCTCGAGCTTGTCGACGACGTCGGCGTAGGAGACGCCGGCGTGCTCGAGGGCGTCCATCGTCGCCTTCGCCTCGTCGTAGGTGCCGGAGATGCGGTCGCCCTCGACCGTGCCGTGGTCGGCGAGCGCGGCGAGCGTCTTCGGCGGCATCGTGTTGACCGTGTTCGGCGCGGCGAGCTCGGTCACGTACAGCGTGTCCGGCAGGCTCGGGTCCTTGACGCCCGTCGAGGCCCACAGGGGACGCTGCACGTGCGCGCCGTCGTCGGCGAGGGTCTGCCAGCGCGGCGTCGAGAAGACCTCCTCGAACGCCTGGTAGGCGAGGCGCGCGTTGGCGATGCCGGCCTTCGACTTGAGGGCCTTCGCCTCGTCGGTGCCGACGGCGTCGAGACGCGCGTCGAACTCGGTGTCGACGCGGCTGACGAAGAAGGAGGCGACGGAGCGGATCTTCGACAGGTCCTTGCCGTTCTCACGGGCCTGTTCGAGGCCGGTGAGGAAGGCGTTCATGACGCCGCGGTAGCGGTCGAGGGAGAAGATCAGCGTGACGTTGACGCTGATGCCCTCGGCGAGCACGGCGCTGATCGCGGGCAGACCCTCGACCGTCGCCGGGATCTTGATCATGCAGTTCTCGCGCCCGATCGTCTCCCACAGCTGCTTCGCCATGGTGACGGTGCCCTCGGTGTCGCGCGCCATGCGCGGGTCGACCTCGATGGAGACGCGCCCGTCCTCACCGTTCGTCGCGTCGTAGACGGGGCGCAGGATGTCGCACGCGGCCATGACGTCCTTCGTCGTGATCGCGAAGACGGCCTCGTCGACGCCCTGGCCGGCTGCTGCCAGCTCGGCGACCTGCTCGTTGTAGGCGGAGCCGTCGGACAGGGCCGTCGCGAAGATCGTCGGGTTCGAGGTGACACCGACGACGTTGTTCGTCTCGACGAGCTTCGACAGCTCGTCACCGGTGACCATCGGACGGTTGAGGTCGTCGAGCCAGATGGAGACGCCCGCGTCGGACAGGGCCTGGGTGTTGGCGTTCTGAGTCATGGATGAATCACTTTCCTTCGACAGCTGCGATGGATGCTTCGGCGGCCTCGACGACCTTCGCGGGCGTGAAACCGAACTCGGTGAAAAGCGTCTTGGCGTCGGCCGAGGCGCCGAAGTGGTCGATGCCGACGACACGACCGTCCGTGCCGACGATGTCGTACCAGCTCATCGGGTGGCCTGCTTCCACGGCGACGCGCGCCTTGATGTTCTTCGGCAGCACGCTCTCCTTGTAGGAGTCGTCCTGTGCGTCGAACCACTCGCGGCACGGCATGGAGACCACACGGGTGGCAACACCCTTGGCCGCGAGTTCCTTCCGCGCCTCGACGGCGAGCGACAGCTCCGACCCCGTGGCGATGAGGATGACGTTCGGCTCGCCCTCGCTGTCGGCGAGAACGTAGCCGCCCTTCGTGGTGCCCTCGGCGGACGCGAACTCGGAGCGGTCGAGCGTCGGCAGCTCCTGACGGCTCAGGATGAGGCCGGTCGGGGCATCCGTCGTCTCGAGGATCTTCTTCCACGCCTGAGCCGTCTCGTTCGCGTCACCGGGGCGCACGACGTTGAGGTTCGGGATGGCGCGCAGCGCGCTCAGGTGCTCGATCGGCTGGTGCGTCGGGCCGTCCTCGCCGACACCGATCGAGTCGTGCGTCCACACGAACGTCGACGGGATCTGCTGGATGGCGGCGAGGCGCACCGCGGGGCGCATGTAGTCGGAGAACACGAGGAACGTGCCGCCGTAGGCGCGCGTCAGGCCCTCGAGCTCGATGCCGTTGAGGATCATGCCCATGGCGTTCTCGCGGATGCCGAAGTGCAGCGTACGGCCGTACGGGTTGCCCTTCCACGTGCTCGTCGAACGCTCCTCGGGAATGAACGACGGCTGGTTGTCCATCGTCGTGTTGTTCGAGCCGGCGAGGTCGGCGCTACCGCCCCACAGCTCCGGCACGACGTCGGCGAGTGCGTTGAGCACCTTGCCGGACGCGGCGCGCGAGGCGATGCCCTTGACGTCGGCCTCGAAGACCGGGAGGGCCTCGTCGAAGTTCACGGCCAGCTTCTTGGCCTGGACGCGCTCGAGCAGCTTCGCCGCCTCGGGGTTGGCCGACTTCCACGCGTCGAACTTCTTCGTCCACTCGGCGTGAGCGGCCTGTCCGCGCTGGATCGCCTTGCGGGTGTGCGCGATGACGGCGTCGTCGACCTCGAAGGTCTGCTCCGGGTCGAAGCCGAGCAGCTCCTTCGTCGCCTTGATCTCGTCCTCACCGAGCGCGGAACCGTGGGCCTTGCCCGTGTTCTGCTTCGTCGGCGCGGGGTAGGCGATGATCGTGCGCAGGATGACGATGGACGGCTTGTCCATGACCTTCTTGCCCTCTTCGATCGCCTCGAACAGCGCGTCGACGTCCTCGGTGTACTTGCCGCCGTCCTTCGCGGAGGCGCGCCAGTCGACGACGCGCACGTCCCAGCCGTACGACTCGTAGCGCTTGGCGACGTCCTCGGAGAAGGAGACGTTCGTGTCGTCCTCGATCGAGATGTAGTTCTCGTCATAGACGAGGGTCAGGTTGCCGAGCTGCTGGTGACCGGCGAGGGAGCTGGCCTCGGCCGTCACACCCTCCATGATGTCGCCGTCGGAGGCGATGACGTAGACGTGGTGGTCGAACGGCGACTCGCCGGCCGGCGTCTTCGGGTCGTACAGGCCCTTCTGACGGCGCTGCGCCATCGCCATGCCGACGGCGGAGGCGAGGCCCGATCCGAGCGGGCCCGTCGTGATGTCGACGCCCTTGGTGTGGTGCACCTCGGGGTGGCCGGGGGTCTTCGAACCCCACGTGCGAAGCGCCTTCAGGTCGTCGAGCTCGAGGCCCGAACCGGACAGGTAGAGCTGGACATACTGCGTGAGCGAGGAGTGACCGCAGGACAGGACGAAACGGTCGCGGCCGATCCACTCGGTGTCGGTGGGGTCGTACGTCATGAGGTTCTGGTAGATGAGGTAGGCGACGGGTGCCAGGCTCATCGCGGTGCCAGGGTGGCCGTTGCCGACCTTCTGGACAGCGTCGGCGGCCAGCAGGCGGGCCGTGTCGACGGCCCGGACGTCGATGTCGCTCCAGCCGGCCTTGTCAGCCTTCGGCAGGGCGAGTGCGTCGGAACGCTCGGGGGTGGACTGATCCGTGGTCACGGGTCTGGCTCCTTCGTGTCGGAATCGAACTCGAAGCGAGCCTAGTCCTCGTCGAGGTCGCGAGTCACCCTGAGTAGACTGGCCTGAGACGGACCCTCGTCCGTCTGCCCCGATCGCACCGATGAAGGACACCGTGACAGCGCTCGAACAGGACACGACCGTGCCGAACCGCGAGGCCACAGGCCCCGTCGGTGACCGCTCGCTCAAGGCGAAGATCGGCGACTACATCGCGCTGACGAAGCCGCGCATCATCGAGTTGCTGCTCGTCACGACGTTCCCGGTGATGTTTCTCGCCGAGCGCGGCGTACCGGAGGCATGGCTCATCGTCGCGACGCTGGTCGGCGGCACGCTGTCGGCGTCCTCGGCGAACGTGCTCAACTGCTACCTCGACCGCGACATCGACAAGCTCATGCACCGCACCGAGGGGCGACCGCTCGTCACGGGGGCGATCACGCCGCGGGCCGCGCTGATCTTCGGCCTCGTGCTCGGCGTCGCCGCGACACTGTGGCTGGGGCTGCTCGTCAACTGGCTGAGCGCATGGCTCTCGCTCGGCGCCATCGTGCTGTACGTGGGCTTCTACACGATCCTGCTGAAGCGCCGCACGTCGCAGAACATCGTGTGGGGCGGCGTCGCCGGATGCATGCCGGTGCTCATCGGCTGGTCCGCCGTCACGAACTCGGTGTCGTGGTCGGCGCTCGTGCTTTTCCTCGTCGTCTTCTTCTGGACGCCGCCGCACTACTGGCCGCTGTCGATGCGGTTCAAGGACGACTACGCGAACGCCGGCGTCCCCATGCTGCCCGTCATCGCCGAGGACGTGACCGTCGGCAAGCAGATCGTCGCCTACTCGTGGGTGACGGTGCTGACGTCGCTCGCGCTCATCCCGATCGCGCCCATGGGATGGATCTACGCCGTCATCGCCGTGGTCTCCGGCGCCGTGTTCCTGCTCGAGGCGCACATGCTGCTCAAGCGCGCGAAGGAAGGCGCCCCGTACTCGGTGCTCAAGCCGATGCGCCTGTTCCACTACTCGATCAGCTACCTGACGCTGCTGTTCATCGGCGTCGCCCTCGACCCGATCTGGTACTACGCGGTCATCCGCTGATCACACCGAGTCACCGAAACGCATCGACTCACTGACGAAGCGGGCCCCACCATCTGGTGAGGCCCGCTTCGTCGTCCGGTGGACACACTCGCGATTCATGTCCACGTTCGCGATTCCGTCCACATTCGCACTTCTCGGCCACCCCTGCGATTTTCGTCCACATTCACGGCACCCGGTCAGGTCCGACGATCGCCGCCGCCAGCGATGATTGACGGGTCGTGGTGGAGGGGAAGTCGGCGGAGCAGGCGTCTCAGGGGCGTTCGCGCAGGGAGCAGAGGGCCCAGGTCATCCACGTGACGAGCAGGCACGCGCCGAGCATGTGGAGCAGCACCGGCACCCACGGCACGCCCGTGAAGTACTGGACGTAGCCGAGCACGCCCTGCAGCAGAGTGATGACGAGCAGGCCGATCCAGGTGCGTCGCGTGGTGGCAGGGCTGCGCAGGACGAACAGCGAGAGCAGGACGGCGACGACGAGCCCGCAGAACAGCATGACGGTGTCGGCGTGCAGCCACGCGACGCTCCGCGCGTCCCACCCGGTGCGGGCGGGCTCGTCGGCATCGCCGCTGTGCGGACCGGAACCGGTCACCATCGTGCCGAGCACGAGAACGACGAACGCGAGAACGGCGGCGATCTTCGCGACGACGGCGACGGGCGTCGGCACGAGCGGTCGCTTCGGCCCGTCGCCCTCGCGGCCCCGCCACACGAGCCACGCGGACGCCGTGACGAGCAGCATCGACAGCATGAAGTGCAAGGCCACGATGAACGGGTTGAGATCCATGTGAACCGTGATGCCACCGACGACGGCCTGCAGCACGATGCCGAGGACGACGCACCCGGCGGGCAGGAGCAGGCGATGACGCGTGCGAGCCCAGAAGAAGATGCCCAGGCACAGCGCGATGGCGACGATACCGACGACGCCCGTCAGCGTCCGGTTGCCGAACTCGATGTACTTGTGCCAGGACTGTTCCTGCTCCGGCACCGGCGTGTACGAGCCGGGAACGCACTGCGGCCATGTCGGGCACCCGAGCCCCGAACCAGTGAGACGCACGAGCCCCCCCGTCACGACGATGCCGATCTCGACGACCAGGTTGAGCCAGAACAGCCGCTTCAACCACGGGTTGACGGGACGAGATTCAGGAGGCGCGACGGGCGCGGCGCCAACGGCCGCGTCGGACGTCATCGGGGAGGAGTGAGTCACGACATCCAAGCGTAGTGGGCGCCCATCACAGATCGGACGCCCGGGCGCGCCTGGGGCGGGGGACCTTCGTCACCACCTGCCGGAGCCACGTGGGCGCTAGGCACAGGCTCGCTCGCCACGCAGCAGGGAAAATTTCAGTCGGACCAGCGGAACAACCGCGACGCGGCGAACGTCAGCACAGCACCCCAGATGACGAGCACGACGAGGGGGAGCGCCAGCGCTCCCGAGCCGGTGAGCGCCGAGCGCAGACCGTCGCCGAGCGCGCCGGTGGGCAGGAAGCGCGCGATCGGCTCCCACCACGACGGGTACTGCGTGGTCGCGAGCAGCAGGCCACCGCCGACGGCGAGCAGGACCCACAGCAGGTTTGCGACGACGAGGACACCCTCGGCGCGGATCCGGCCCGCAACGACGAGAGCGAGCGCGACGAATACCCAGCACCCGAGCAGCAGGAACACGATGGCGAGCGGCACGCCCACCCAGTGCGGGTGCCAGCCGAGCACGAGCCCGAGCCCGCCGAGGACGAGCGTCTGCACCGCGACGACACCGGCGACCGCCACCGCCTTGGCGACGAGCAAGCCGCGGCTGCCGAGGGGCGTCACACCGAGCAGTCGCAGCACGCCGTAGCGTCGGTCGAAGCCCGTCGCGATGGCCTGGCCGGTGAACGCCGTCGACACCACGGCGAGCGCTAGGACGCCCGGCGTCGCGAGGTCGATCCGGCGCCCCGGGCCGAGATCCGGCGTCGAGGCGAAGTGCAGTCCGAGCAGGGCCATCGCCGGGAGCAGCAAGGAGACGAGCAGCTGCTCGCCGTTCGCGAGCAACGTGCGGCCCTCGAACGCCGCCTGGGCGCGCATCCGTCGGCCGGGCGCAGCCGCCCGGGTCGTTGCGTCAGCAGCCATCGAGCGCTTGGAGGGCACCTCGGCCATCGATGTCGTCGAGGACGCCGACGTCGCCGGGGTCGAATCGGGGCGGGTCATCGCGCGGCCTCCGTCAGGTCGAAGTAGACGTCCTCGAGGTCACGCCCGTGGGCGACAGCATCCAGCGTGCCCTGCGCCACGCACGTTCCCGCGTTCATGATGACGACGTGGTCGGCGAGGCGTTCAGCCTCCTCGAACGAATGCGTCGTGACGACGACGCTCGCGCCGCGGTCGCGTTCGTCGCTGATGATCGCCCACACCTCGCGGCGGGCGTGCGGGTCGAGGCCGGCGGTGGGTTCGTCGAGGAACAGCAGGTCGGGCTGCCCCACCATCGCCGCCGCGAGTGCGACCCGCTGGCGCTGGCCCCCGGACAGGCGTCGCACGCTCGTGCGGTTGAACGACGGGATCTCCAGGCGCGCGGCGAGCTCGTCGACGTCGCGGGGGGCGCGGTGGAACGACGCGAGGTGACGCAGCAGCGCCATCGGCTTGGTTCCCATCGGCAGCCCGCCGTCCTGCAGCATGACACCGACGCGCGCGCGATGATCGGCATCGGCGTTCCACGGTTCGACCCCGAGCACCTGGATGCTGCCCGAATCGGGGCGCCGCAGCCCCTCGGCCATCTCGATGACGCTCGTCTTGCCCGCGCCGTTGCGGCCGAGAACGGCCGTCACTCGACCGGCGGGAGCGCTCCACGACAGCCCGCGCAGGGCGGGGTTGCCGGAGTAGGCGTGCGTGACGTCGCGGATGTCGACGGCAGCCCTCGCGGCGCCGTCGTCGGGGCTTGGGGGCAGTTTTTGCACCCGTGAAGTCTACGCGCGACCCGGCGCCGGGCCCGGGCGCGTCGACTCCCGCGTCGAGGTGAGGTGAACCTCAGTTTCACTCTCCGAGGGAATTACGCAACATTGGTGTTGTTAATTTAGGTGTGAGCCGTTCACGCGAAGGAGGTCGACCATGAACACGCCCACGAACGTGAGCACGCAGCGGGCGGCCTCGAACGCAACGGCACCGGCCACCTCGACCCGCGAACGCGTCCGTACGGCCGTCTCCGAGCACGGCCCCGTGACGGCGGCCGAGCTGGGGCAGCGGATGAACCTCACGCCCGCGGCCATGCGCCGTCACCTCGACGCTCTGCTCGCTGACGGCCTCATCGCCGAACGCGAGGCCCCGACGACAGGTGCACGCCGGCGCGGTCGCCCTGCGCGCGCCTACGTCCTCACCGAAGCCGGCCACGGCGCGATGCCCGACGGCTACGACGCTCTCGCCTCGCAGGTCCTCGAGCACCTCATCGAGCTCGGGGGAGAGCAGGCACTCGTCGCCGTCGCGCAGGAACGTGCCCGCGAGCTGGCCCACAGCGTCCGTCCCGCCGTCGAGGCCGCCGGTTACGACCCCGACGCCCGCGCCGACGCCCTCGCACGCGCCCTGTCCCGTCAGGGCTTTGCCGCCTCGACGCGTCCCGTCGCGGAGGGAACCCCGCTCGCCGGCGTACAGCTGTGCCAGGGGCACTGCCCGGTGCAGCACGTCGCGGCGAGCCACCCCGAGTTCTGCGAGGCCGAGCGTGCCGCGTTCTCCGAGGTCCTGGGCGTGCACGTGCAGCGCCTGGCCTCCCTCGCGCACGGTGACCACGTCTGCACGACGTTCATCCCGACGCCCGCCGTGCCACGAGTGCAGGACGCCGGCCCGCCAGGACCGCACGCCGCGCCCGGCGTAAGCCGCCACCTCGACACCCCCGACCAGACCGACGCCCACCAGAAGAAGGAGCAGCGATGAGCACCATCGAAGAGCTCAACCCGGGTCTTGCCGACCTCGGCCGCTACGAGTACGGATGGGCGGACACCGACACCGCCGGCGCATCCGCGAAGCGTGGCCTCAACCCCGACATCGTCGCGGACATCTCGGACCGCAAGAACGAGCCGGAGTGGATGAGGAAGCTGCGCATGAAGTCGCTCGGCCTCTTCGAGAAGAAGCCGATGCCGAACTGGGGCAGCGACCTCACGGGCATCGACTTCCAGAACATCAAGTACTTCGTGAAGTCGACGGAGAAGCAGGCCACGACGTGGGACGAGCTTCCCGAGGACATCAAGAACACGTACGACAAGCTCGGCATCCCGGAGGCTGAGAAGCAGCGCCTCATCGCGGGCGTCGCCGCGCAGTACGAGTCTGAGGTCGTCTACCACCAGATCCGTGAGGACCTGGAGGAGAAGGGCGTCATCTTCGTCGACACCGACACGGGCCTGCGTGAGCACGAGGAACTCTTCCGCGAGTACTTCGGCACCGTCATCCCCGCCGGTGACAACAAGTTCGCCGCGCTCAACACGGCCGTGTGGTCGGGTGGCTCGTTCATCTACGTGCCGAAGGGTGTCCACGTCGACATCCCGCTGCAGGCCTACTTCCGCATCAACACGGAGAACATGGGCCAGTTCGAGCGCACGCTCATCATCGCCGACGAGGGCTCGTACGTTCACTACGTCGAGGGCTGCACCGCGCCGATCTACAAGACCGACTCGCTTCACTCGGCCGTCGTCGAGATCGTCGTGAAGAAGAACGCACGCGTGCGCTACACGACGATCCAGAACTGGTCGAACAACGTCTACAACCTCGTCACGAAGCGCGCCACCTGCGAGGAGGGCGCGACGATGGAGTGGATCGACGGCAACATCGGTTCCAAGGTGACGATGAAGTACCCGGCCGTCTTCCTCATGGGCGAGCACGCGCGCGGCGAGACGCTGTCGATCGCGTTCGCCGGCGAGGGCCAGCACCAGGACGCCGGCGCCAAGATGGTGCACGCCGCCCCGAACACGAGCTCGACGATCGTGTCGAAGTCCGTCGCCCGTGGCGGTGGCCGTACGTCGTACCGCGGTCTCGTGCAGGTGCTCGAGGGCGCCGAACACTCGAAGAGCTCCGTCGTCTGCGACGCGCTGCTCGTCGACCAGATCTCCCGCTCCGACACCTACCCCTACGTCGACGTCCGTGAGGACGACGTGCAGATGGGCCACGAGGCGACCGTCTCGAAGGTGTCCGAGGACCAGCTGTTCTACCTGCGCAGCCGCGGCCTGTCCGAGGAAGAAGCGATGGCGATGATCGTCCGCGGCTTCGTCGAGCCGATCGCCCGCGAGCTGCCGATGGAATACGCGCTCGAACTCAACCGTCTCATCGAACTCCAGATGGAAGGAGCCGTCGGCTGATGACCGCCGAGATCTCTGAACTGGGCAAGACCTCCCAGGCCACCCTCGCAGGCCAGCACACCGACGGCGGGTTCGTGCCGGACCAGTCGCGCGCCGAGCGCAAGAAGTCGTTCGACGTCGCCGACTTCGGCGTGCCGAGCGGGCGCGAGGAGGAGTGGCGCTTCACCCCCGTCGACCGCCTCTCGCCGCTGCTGGCCGAGAAGGTCACGGACGACGACGCGCTCAGCGTCACGATCGAGGGTGAGGGTTTCGAGACCGGCACGCTCGCGATCGGCGAGGCCCCGCGCGGCACCGTCCTGACGCCGGGCGACCGCGCGTCGGTGCTCGCGCACGCGCTGACGCAGGACGCGAGCCACCTCGTCATCCCCGCCGAGGCGGAGCTGACGCAGCCGGTGCGCCTGACGATCCACGGTGAGGGCGCCGACAAGCGCGCCAACGGCCATGTCGTCATCGAGGCCAAGCACCACTCGAAGGCTCTCGTCATCCTCGATCACACCGGCTCCGCGCAGGTGACGGCCAACGTCGAGATCATCACCGAGGACGGCGCCGATCTCACGCTCGTCTCCGTCCAACGCTGGGACGACGACGCGCTGCACCTCGCCGATCACACGGCCCTCGTCGGTCGTGACGCGTCATACCGCCACATCGCGGTGACGCTCGGTGGCGCCATCGTCCGCATGAACTCGAACGTCCGCTACGCGGGCCCCGGCGGCGAGGCGACGCTGCTCGGCGTCTACTTCTCCGACGCCGGTCAGCACCTCGAGCACCGCTCGTTCGTCGACCACAACGCGCCGCGCTGCACCTCCCTCGTCACGTACAAGGGCGCACTGCAGGGCGAGACGGCCCGTACCGTCTGGGTCGGTGACGTGCTGATCCGCGCCGAGGCCGAGGGCATCGAGACGTACGAGCTCAACCGCAACCTCGTCCTGACGGACGGCGCCCGAGCCGACTCCGTGCCGAACCTCGAGATCGAGACCGGCGAGATCGAGGGCGCCGGTCACGCGAGCTCGACGGGCCGTTTCGACGACGAGCAGTTGTTCTACCTGCAAGCACGCGGTATCCCCGAGGCCGAGGCGCGTCGTCTCGTCGTGCGTGGCTTCTTCGCGGACATCATCAACAAGATCGGTGTCCCCGAGGTCGTCGACCCGCTCATGCAGGCCATCGAGGCCGAACTCGCGGCGACGCAGGAGATCGTCGAGGAGCAGGCATGAGTGAGAACGTCGAGTGGGTCAACCTTGCGAGCGTCGAGGAGATCCCGCAGCCCGGCGCGATCAAGGTCGACGTCGACGACCTCGTCATCTGCCTCGCGAAGGACTCGAACGGCGTCATCCACGCGCTCGACGACACGTGCACGCACGCGGCCGTGTCCCTGTCCGAGGGTGAGGTCGACGACGACGGCATCGAGTGCTGGTTGCACGGCTCGAAGTTCAACTATGAGACGGGCAAGCCGATGAGCCTTCCCGCGATGCAGCCCGTCAACGTCTACCCGACGAAGATCGACGGCTCGGCCGTGTTCGTCGGCATCCCCGCCTGAGCCTGGCGCCGGCGCACCCACCAACTTTTCGAACGAAGGACGAAACACCATGTCTACGCTTGAGATTCGCGACCTCCACGTCACCGTCGAGACGGAGAACGGGACGAAGGAGATCCTCAAGGGCGTCAACCTGACGATCAACTCGGGGGAGACGCACGCCATCATGGGCCCGAACGGCTCCGGCAAGTCGACCCTCGCGTACTCGATCGCGGGTCACCCGAAGTACACGATCACCTCCGGCACCGTGACGCTCGACGGCGAGGACGTTCTCGCGATGGGCGTCGACGAGCGCGCCCGCGCCGGCGTCTTCCTCGCGATGCAGTACCCCGTCGAGGTTCCCGGCGTCACCGTCTCCAACTTCCTGCGCACCGCGAAGACGGCCGTCGACGGCGAGGCGCCGAGGCTGCGCACGTGGGTCAAGGACGTCAAGGACGCCATGGGCAACCTCAAGATGGATCCGGCGTTCGCCGACCGCAACGTCAACGAGGGCTTCTCCGGTGGCGAGAAGAAGCGCCACGAGATCCTCCAGATGGAGCTGCTCAAGCCGAAGATGGCGATCCTCGACGAGACCGACTCCGGCCTCGACGTCGACGCGCTGCGCATCGTCTCCGAAGGCGTGAACCGCGCCAAGGCGGAGACGAACTGCGGCGTCCTGCTCATCACGCACTACACGCGCATCCTGCGCTACATCAAGCCCGACCACGTGCACGTGTTCGTGAACGGCCGCGTCGCCGAGGAGGGTGGCCCCGAGCTGGCCGACCGTCTCGAGGCCGAGGGCTACGACCGGTACGTCAACGCGGCGGTCGGCAGCGAGGTCAAGGCCTGATCATGACTGACGTTTCGTTCGACGCGGCGCGCGTGCGAGAGGATTTTCCCGTGCTCGCGCGCCGCATCCGCGACGGCAAGCCGCTGGTCTACCTCGACTCCGGCGCGACGTCGCAGAGCCCCGAAGCCGTCATCACGGCCGAGGGTGATTTCTACCGGACGGTGAA
>NZ_DCNR01000110.1:73680-92722 GCF_002322065.1 Dermacoccus sp. UBA1591
GACGAGATCGTGTTCACGAAGAACGCGACGGAGGCGCTCAACCTCGTCGCGTACGCCTTCAGCAACGCAGGTTTCGACGGCGCGCTCGACGGCGTCGACCCGGAGCTGGCCGAGCGGCTGCGCATCGGCCCGGGTGACGAGATCGTCATCACGCCGATGGAGCATCACGCCAACCTCGTGCCGTGGCAGGAGCTCGCGCGCCGCACGGGCGCCACGCTGCGCTGGTGCGAGATCACCGACGACGGCCGCATCGACCTCGACTCGATGCGGGCGACCGTCGGCGAGAAGACGAAGATCGTCGCCTTCTCGCACGTGTCGAACGTGCTCGGCACGATCAACCCCGTCGACGAGATCAGCGCGATCGCCCGTGAGGTCGGTGCGTGGGTCGTGCTCGACGCGTGCCAGTCGGTGCCGCACATGCCGGTCGACGTGCGCGAGCTCGACGTCGACTTCCTCGCCTTCTCCGGCCACAAGATGCTCGGCCCCACCGGCATCGGCGTGCTGTGGGCGAAGAACACGACGCTCAACGCCATGCCGCCGTTCCTCACCGGCGGTTCGATGATCGAGATCGTCCGGCTCGAAGGCTCGACATACGCGCCCGCACCGCAGCGCTTCGAGGCGGGCACGCCGAATGCGGCACAGGCCATCGGTCTCGCCGCAGCGTGCGACTACCTCGACGCGCTCGGGATGGCGAACGTCTTCGCGCACGAGCAGGATCTCATCACCTACGCGCTCGAGGGCTTCGCGGCCCGGCCGTGGACCACCGTCCTCGGCCCCCTCGATGCCGCTTCCCGCACGGGCGCCGTCGCGTTCACCGTCGACGAGGTGCACCCGCACGACGTCGGCCAGATCGTCGACGACGCCGGGGTCGCCATCCGCACCGGCCACCACTGCGCGTGGCCGCTGCACCGGCGTCTCAAGGCCGTCGCGAGCAGCCGCATCAGCTTCAACGTGTACTCGACCCGCGAGGACATCGACGCGTTCTTCGCGGCGCTCGATCGCGTGCCGAGCATCTTCGGACTGGAGGTCTGAGATGGATCTGTACCAGGAACTCATCCTCGATCACTCCAAGCACCCGCAGCACGCGGGGCTGCGCGAGCCGTTCGGGGCAGAGAGCCACCACGTCAACACCTCGTGCGGCGACGAGATCACTCTGCGCGTCGACGTCGAGGGCGAGGGTGACGACGCCGTCATCAGGGACGTCAGCTACGACTCGATCGGTTGCTCGATCTCGGTCGCGTCCGCGTCGATGCTCGCCGACAACCTCGTCGGGCACACGCTGCGCGACGCGCAGGAGGTCTTCGGCGCGACGCGCAGCATGCTGACGAGCAAGGGCAAGGACGCCGGCGACGAAGAGGTCATCGGTGACGCGATCGCGCTCGCCGGGGTCTCGCAGTACCCGGCGCGCGTCAAGTGCGCGCTGCTGTCGTGGTCGGCCCTGCAGGATTCGCTCGGCAAGCTCGGCCTCGACCTCGCCGGGAGCGCCGCGAACAGCACGAACAGCGACACCACCGCCAGCAGCGACAAGGAGATCACGGCATGAGCGAGACAACCACCCCGCCCGTCGAGTCGGACGTCGAGGACGTCAAGGAGGCCCTGCGCGACGTCGTCGACCCCGAGCTCGGCATCAACGTCGTCGACCTCGGCCTCGTCTACGGCATCACCGTCGACGACTCCAAGCACGCCGTCATCGACATGACCCTGACGTCCGCGGCGTGCCCGCTGACCGACGTCATCGAGGAGCAGGTCGCGACGGCGCTCATGGACGTCGTCGCCGGCCACTCCCTCAACTGGGTCTGGATGCCGCCGTGGGGCCCGGACAAGATCACCGACGACGGCCGCGAGCAGCTGCGCGCCCTCGGGTTCAACGTCTGAGCCACCGCTACCGTACGACGAAGCCCGCCACCTCGATGGAGGTGGCGGGCTTCGTCGCGCTGTGCGGCGTGCGTCAGGATCGAACGGATCAGACGCGGCCGAAGCGGTAGGAGGAACCGGCGCGCGCGAGCTGCACACGAGAGCCGGGTCGCGGTGCGTGCCAGACCATGCCGTTGCCGGCATAGACGGCCGCGTGGTAGGCGTAGCCACCGGAGGTGAGGAACGCAAGGTCACCCGGGCGAGCCGAAGCGCGCGAGACGCGGTACGAGGCTCGGTACTGCTGGTTGGCCGTGCGGGGGATCGAGCGACCGACCTGGCGGTAGCTCCAGCTCGTCAGACCCGAGCAGTCGAAGCGCCACGGGCCGGCCGCACCGTAGACGTAGGGGGCGCCGCGTCGGGACGAGGCGCTGGAGACGACGCGGCGAGCGCTCGCCGAGGTGACGGAGGCGCTGGCGGACGAGGCGGTGCCGACCGAGACCGCGCCCAGCGCGGAGGTGGCGAGGGCGGTGCCGACGGCGACCTTGGACGTGTTTCCCAGGAACGAGCGGCGGGACATGTTCTTCATGTCGGATCTCTCCAGGAGCGCTTACGAGGCATGACCTGTCGGGTTCGAGATCCTAGATTCTCGGCCGGCCTGAGCCGGCTTCACCCCAAGAGCCACCAAGGTGGCTCGGATGCTGGGTGCACCGCTCCCGTCGCTCCGCGCAATGCGGTGATACCTGGCCTTCGTGACGGGACTCAGCGACGAAGCAGGGCCGCACCGACGTCGGTGCGGCCCTGCAAGATTACCATCGGCTCACGGTCGGAACAAATTGAGCGTGCAATCACTTTTGGTCAATTTTCCGACCCGTCCGAGCGTTTTCACGACCTCACTCGACGCTGTCGACGTTGAACGTGTCACACGAGTTGAGGTCGCCCTTCTCGTAGCCGGTCATGAACCACTTCTGCCGAGCCTCCGACGAACCGTGCGTCCAGCTCTCCGGCGTGACGCGACCCTGGGCCTTCTGCTGGATGCGGTCGTCACCGACGGCCGACGCCGCAGACAGCGCTGACTTGATGTCGTCGTCGGTGACCGGCTTGAGCAGCGTGTTGCCGTTCTTGTCCTTCGACTCCGTCGCGTGGGCGACCCAGATGCCGGCGTAGCAGTCGGCCTGCAGTTCGGTACGCACCGAACCCGATTCGGCACCCTTCGGATCCTGCTGTGCGCGGCCGAGCGCACCGAGCAGGTCCTGCACGTGGTGGCCGTACTCGTGGGCCACGACGTACTCCTTCGCCAGGGCGCCGCCATCGGCACCGTACTTGTTCGTCAGTTCTTGGAAGAAGGCGGCGTCGATGTAGACCTTGCGGTCGGTCGGGCAGTAGAACGGGCCCATCTGCGAGCTGGCCGTACCGCAGCCCGAGGACGTCTGCCCGCTGAAGATCACGGTCGGGACGTTCTCGTACTGCGTCCGGCCGTTCGTGAACTTCGGCAGCGCGCTGCCCCAGTAGTCCTGCACCGCGTTGACGGTGCCGACGATGCGGCAGGTGTCGTCACGGTTGGCGTCCGCACCCGTCTTGCACTGCTCGATCGCCTGCGCGACGGAGTCATTCGAACCCGACACGTCCTGCGTGTCCTGGGCATAGCCGTTGAGGCCTGAGCCGTACGAACTGCCCGATGAGCCGGTGCTGCCGCCGCCCGAACTGTCCGGCCCGCCGGTGAGGTTTCCGCCGAAAAGAGCGAAGATGAGCATGAGGATGAGACCGCCGATGCCGCCGACGACCGGGCCCCCGCCCATGCCACCGCCTCCGCCACCGAAGCCACCTGAACCGCCCGAGGTCACCTGCGAGGTGTCGAGCTGCGCGTTGTCGTTGAACGTCAAGAGAGCCTCCGTCTGTCGAGGCGGACGCTGCGTCCGCCTCCCACCATCTCTCGTAGAATACGTGGGTTGGCTTCCCGCCGCAGCGCCCTCGCCGCTGCGCGTCCCGACGCCGCCCCACACCGCCGTCGGCCCACCTCGACGCACCTGCCGCCCCTGAAGGAGCGATTTCACCCGTGATCACCGCCGAAGGCATCGAACTGCGCGCCGGCTCGCGCATCCTGCTCGAGAACGCGACGTTCCGTGTCGCTCCGGGCGACCGCGTCGGCCTCGTCGGGCGCAACGGAGCCGGCAAGACGACGCTGACGAAGGTGCTCGCCGGAGACGGCATCCCCGCAGCGGGCCGCGTCGTCACCTCCGGCGAGGTCGGCTACCTGCCGCAGGATCCACGCACCGGCGACCTCGACGTCCTCGCCCGCGACCGCATCCTGTCCGCGCGCGGCCTTGACGCCATCGCGCGCGACCTGCGAACCGCCGAGACGAACATGGCCTCCGAGGACGACGCCGTGCGCGAGAAGGCGATGAAGCGCTACACGCGCCTCGACGCCGAGTTCACCGCCGCCGGCGGGTACGCCTCGGAGTCGGAGGCCTCGTCGATCGCGAGCAGCCTCGCCCTCGACGAGCGCATCCTCACCCAGCCGCTGCGCACGCTCTCGGGTGGTCAGCGACGCCGCATCGAACTCGCGCGCATCCTGTTCTCCGGCGCGCAGACGCTGCTGCTCGACGAGCCGACCAACCACCTCGACGCCGACTCGATCCATTGGCTGCGCGACTACCTCAAGGCGTACAAGGGCGGGCTCATCGTCATCAGCCACGACGTCGAACTGCTCGACGCCGTCGTCACCAAGGTCTTCCACCTCGACGCCAACCGCGCCGAGCTCGACCAGTACAACGTCGGCTGGAAGGCCTACCTGCAGGCGCGTGAGCAGGACGAGAAGCGTCGCAAGCGCGAGCGTCAGAACGCGGAGAAGAAGGCCGGAGCGCTCATGGCGCAGGCCGACAAGATGCGCGCGAAGGCGTCGAAGGCGACCGCGGCGCAGAACATGGCCAAGCGCGCCGAGCGCCTGCTCGGCAGCCTCGAGGGCGAGCGTCAGCAGGACAAGGTCGCGAAGCTGCGCTTCCCGAAGCCGTCGCCGTGCGGCAAGACGCCGCTCATGGCCGAGGGGCTCTCGCGCTCGTACGGATCGCTCGAGATCTTCACCGACGTCGACCTCGCCATCGACCGCGGCTCGAAGGTCGTCGTCCTCGGTCTCAACGGTGCGGGCAAGACGACGCTGCTGCGGATGCTCGCCGGCGTCGACGCACCCGACACGGGACGGATCATCGCCGGCCACGGGCTGAAGATCGGCTACTACGCGCAGGAGCACGAGAACCTCGACGTCGAGCGCAGCGTCCTCGACAACATGAAGTCCGCCGCGCCCGATCTCGGCGAGACCGAGGTGCGCAAGGTGCTCGGCTCGTTCCTGTTCTCCGGCGACGACGTCGAGAAGCCAGCCGGCGTGCTCTCCGGTGGTGAGAAGACGCGCCTGTCGCTCGCGCTGCTCGTCGTGTCCGCGGCCAACGTCCTGCTGCTCGACGAACCGACGAACAACCTCGACCCGGCCAGCCGCGAGGAGATCCTGGGCGCGCTGCGCGGCTACGAGGGCGCGGTCGTCCTCGTCAGCCACGACGACGGCGCCGTCGAGGCTCTCGAACCCGAACGCATCCTGCTGCTGCCCGATGGCGTCGAGGATCTGTGGGGCCCCGACTACGCCGACCTCATCTCGCTGGCCTGAGGAGCTCACATGTCCATGGGCGCCGGCTGGCAGATGATGCGCTCGATGTCACGCGACTCGAGCGTCAAGGATCAGCGTCTCGCCCCCGGCACGGTGCGCCGCGTGGCGGGCTACGCCCGCGGTTATCGCCGCACGATCGCGGCGTTCCTCGTCCTCGTCGTGCTCGACGCCGTCATGGTCGTCGCGTCACCGCTGCTGCTCAAGCACATCATCGACGACGGTGTCGTGCCGCGACATCGCGACGTCGTCGTGTGGCTCTCACTCGCCGTCGCGCTCGTCGCCGTGCTCAGCGCGGGCGTCACGATCACGCAGCGCTGGCTGTCAGCGCGCCTCGGCGAGGGTCTCATCTTCGACCTGCGCGCCGACGTGTTCCGCCACGTGCTCGCCCAACCCATCGCGTTCTTCACGCGGGCGCAGACGGGTGCCCTCGTCACGCGCATCAACTCTGACGTCGTCGGTGCGCAGCAGGCGTTCACGACGACGTTGTCGACGGTCGTCAGCAATGCCGTGAGCCTCGTCGTGCTGCTCGTCGCGATGACGTCCTTGTCATGGCAGCTGACGCTGGCCGCCCTCGTCCTCGTGCCGTTGTTCCTGCTGCCGACGCGCTTCCTCGGCCGCCGTCTGGCCGGTCTGACGCGCGAGCAGATGACGTTGAACGCCGAACTCGGCGCGCGGATGACGGAGCGGTTCAACGTCGCGGGTGCGCTGCTCGTCAAGCTCTTCGGGCGCCCGGACGAGGAATCGGCGCAGTACGACGCCCGCGCCGCACGCGTGCGCGACATTGGTGTCTCGATCGCCGCGCAACGCAGCATGTTCCTCGTCGCGCTCACCCTCATGGCCTCCCTCGCGACCGCGCTCGTCTACGGCCTCGGCGGGGTGCTCGCGGTCGACGGCGCGATGACGGTCGGCACCCTGCTCGCGCTCGCAGCGCTGCTCGGGCGCCTCTACGCACCACTGACGGCGCTGTCGAACGTCCGCGTCGACGTCATGGCCGCGATGGTCTCGTTCGAGCGCGTATTCGAGGTGCTCGATCTCGAACCGCTCGTGCGCGAATCACCCTCCGCCCGGGCGCTTCCTGACGGGCCACTGGGCGTGAGGTTCGACGACGTCACCTTCGCCTACCCGGACGCCGACGTCGTCTCGCTCGAATCCCTCGAGGCGAACGTGACGGGGGACAGACGCGGGGGAGAGGACGTGCTGCGCGGCATCGACCTCGACGTGCCCGCCGGGGCGCTCGTCGCGCTCGTCGGGCCCAGTGGCGCAGGCAAGACGACGCTGACGAACCTCGTGCCGCGTCTGTTCGACCCCACGTCCGGTGCCGTGCGCGTCGGCGGGCTCGACCTGCGCGAGGCGAGCCTCGCCTCCGTCCGCGACCGCATCGGCGTCGTGACGCAGGAGGCGCACATGTTCCACGACACCGTGCGCGCCAACCTCCTCTACGCCCGTCCCGACAGCACCGACGACGACCTGGAAAGCGCCCTCCGTGCCGCGCACGTGTGGAGCCTCGTCGAGCGGCTGCCGCTCGGGCTCGACACCGTCGTCGGCGATCGTGGACACCGCCTCTCCGGCGGGGAGAAGCAGCGCCTCGCCATCGCACGGCTGCTGCTCAAGGCGCCCGACGTCGTCATCCTCGACGAGGCGACCGCGCACCTCGACAGCGAGTCAGAAGCCGCGGTGCAGGCGGCACTCGCGAACGCGCTCGTCGGGCGGACGTCGTTCGTCATCGCCCACCGCCTCTCGACGGTGCGCGACGCGGACGTCATCGTGGTCCTCGAGGCCGGCCGCGTCGTGCAGACCGGCACGCACCGGGAGCTGCTCGCCACCGGTGGGCTCTACGCCCAGCTGCACGCGACCCAGTTCAAGGAGGACTGAGCGCGCTTCAGAGCGTGCGCAGCGCCCCGCCGTCGACGGGGATCGCGATGCCCGTGAGGTAGGACGCGGCCGGGCTCGTGACGAACGCGGCGACGCGGCCGAACTCCTCCGGCGTGCCGTAACGCCCCAGTGGGATGCCCGCCTCGGCCTTCGCCTTCGACGCCTCCGCATCTCCCGTACCGGCGTCGAGGCTCTTGACGCGGTCGGTGTCGATGCGCCCCGGCAGCAGGACGTTGACGCGCCCGCCGCGCGGGCCGTACTCGTCGGCGAGGGTCTTGGCCGCCATCGCGAGGCCTGGACGCAGCCCGTTGGAGATGGCGAGGCCCGGGATGGGCGACTTCACTGACGACGACAGCACGAGCGTCACCGCCATGCCCGAGGCGGGGTCGAAGGGCGTGTCGAGCACGGCGCGGGCCATGCGCAGCCCACCGAGGAAGACGCTCTCGAACGCGTCACGCCACTGCTGTTCGCTCGTGTCCTCGAGGCGGCCGGCGGGCGGGCCGCCGACGGAGATGACGGCGCCGTCGAGGCGTCCGTAGGCTTCCTGCGCCGTGGCGACGAGTCGCTGCGCAGCAGACTCGTCCGCGAGGTCGGCGACGACGGCGCGCACCCCCGCGGGCGAGTCGAGCCGCGCGGCGGCGTCGTCGATGCGCTCCTGATCGCGGGAGGCGATGACGAGGTCGGCACCGTCAGCGGCCAGCGCCTGCGCGCTCGCGAAGCCCAGGCCCGACGAGGCACCGGTGACGATGTAGCTACGGCCGTTCAGTCCACAATCCATGTCACCATCGTGGCACGTCCGGCGCGTGTGCGGAACACGCCGCCCGCCCCTCGTGAAGGGGACGCGCTCAGGCGTCCTCCTCGTCCCAGATGCGCTGCTTGCGCGGGCGGGGTTTCTTCGCGGGCTTCTTCGTCGGGCGGGCGGGTGTCGTGGATCCGGTCTCTGTGAAACCTGTCGCCGAGGCGCTGTCACCGCCTGCCTCGGTGTCATGCGCCACCGGTGCCTCGTCCGCCAACTCCAGCGAGTCCAGGTACTCACGGCGTGCACGCAGCAGGACGAAGGCATACCCGGCGATGGCACCGAGCCACCACTGCAGCGCGTAGCTGAGGTTGATGCCGGCCGCGGAACCCTGCGACGGCCGGTCGAGCGCGGCGGGCCGCGGCGGTGTCGAGCCGTCGGCCAGCTTCTCCGAACGCATTCGAACGTACCCCTGCGCGAGCGTCGCGCCGGTGGCACGCTCCACGTCAGCGACGGAGATCGACGAGACCTGACCGTTCACCTCGGCGCGGCCCAACGACTTCTCGCTCGGGCGGACCCAGCCCGTCAGCGTCACCTCGCCCTTCGGTGCCTGCGGGATCGACGCGGGGCGCGCCGCGGTCTCGCCGTTCGCGACCCACCCGCGGTCGACGACGACCTTCATCCCGTCGACCTCGAACACGCCGAGCGTCTCGTATCCGAAATCGCCGCCGGGGCCGGGGCGGTTGCGCACCAAGAGTGGTTCGCCGACGTAGTGGCCGCGCCCGGTGACCTGCTTCCACTCGTCCGACTTCGCCGGCGCCCGCGAGGTGCTCAGCTCGCGGCTCATCGGGGTGGGGGTCGCGTCATAGTTGGCGTCGATGCGGTTCTGGATCGTGCTCTTGTCCTCCCAGCGCCCCCACTGCCAGAACCCGGCAATGACGCACAACGTCGCCCACAACGTGGCCACGAGGAGCCAGGTCAGCCAACGTCGGGTCGTGAGAATTCTCAGCACCGCACCAGCCTATCGACGGGCGCTGAACGTTGCGCGGGCGGCCGCCTCAGCCGTCGGTGGCGCGCAGCTCGGCCGGCCGCACGGTGTCGCGGTGGAAACCGCGCATCGACAGGAACTCGCGCAGTGTCGGCTCGTGCTCGGCGCAGGCGAGCCACACCTTGCGCCGCTCGGGCGTGTGCAGCGTCGGGTTGTTCCAGCGCAGCGCCCAGGTTGCCTCGGCGCGGCAGCCCTTGGCGCTGCAGCGCAGCGCCGGAAATGCGGTGCTGGGTTCGTCACCGGGGGCGGAATCAGCGAGGTTCGCGCGCAGATCCATGGATCTCCTTGTGTGGCACCGGTGGTGGTGTGACGGCGCCCATCGTATCGATGCGACGCCTGCCCGTCGCGTTCGCGAAGACGACGGCGACGTACGGCAGGATCGCGGCGAGGGCGAAGAACACGAGGCTGAGAGGGCGAAGGGGTGACCAGGTGAGGACGGCGGCGATGAAGCACACCGTCCTGATGCCCATCGAGATGAGGTAGCCGCGAATGCGGCGGCGCTGATCGTCCTGCGCCGATTCGGGCAGGCTCGTGGCCGAGAGCCGTCGCTGCCCCTGATCCGCCATGGCCTCACTGTATTCGAGGTCCCCCGGCTCGCCCGAAACGCCCCGGATTGGTCTACCCGGGGGTAGTCGATAGCGTGCGACGAAGAACACCGCCCCATCCCGGAAGGTCCCCATGACCACCTCGCCCGAGACCACCAGCGCCCCGTCGCGCCGCCGCACCGTCCTCGTCACCGGGGGCAACCGCGGCATCGGGCTCGCCATCGCGCGGCGCTTCCAGGCGCAGGGGGACGCCGTCGTCATCATGTCGCGCTCCGGTGAAGACGTCGAGGGCATCCCGGCCGTCACGGGTGACGTGACGAACTCCGAATCGGTCGACGCGGCGTTCGCGAAGGCCGCGCAGATCGCCGGCGGGCCGATCGAGGTCGTCGTCGCCAACGCCGGTATCACCGACGACGGCCTGCTCATGCGCATGAGCGACGACTCCTTCGAGAACGTCGTCGACACCAACCTCGCCGGCGCCTTCCGCTGCGCTCGTGCGGCGTCGACGGGCATGATCCGGCGCAAGGGCGGGCGCATCATCTTCGTCTCCAGCGTCGTCGGCCTGTTCGGCTCCGCGGGCCAGACCAACTACAGCGCGTCGAAGGCCGGGCTCGTCGGCCTCGCCCGCTCCATCGCGCGTGAGCTCGGCGGGCGCGGCATCACCGCGAACGTCGTCGCGCCCGGCTTCATCGAGACCGACATGACGGCCGCACTGCCCGACGAGCGTCAGGCGGCGTACAAGGCGACGATCCCGGCGGGTCGGTTCGCGCAGCCCGACGAGGTCGCCGCGGCCGTCGCGTTCCTCGCCTCCGACGACTCGGCCTACATCAACGGCGCCGTGATCCCCGTCGACGGTGGCCTCGGCATGGGTCACTGACCGGCGGCCACCCGCCAGTCACCCGCGCACGCACGCCCCCAGTTTCCGCACCATCACGAAAGGCCGGCCATGGGTCTGCTCGAAGGCAAGAAGCTCCTCATCACCGGTGTCCTCATGGACTCCTCGATCGCGTTCCACGTCGCGCGCATCGCGCAGGAGGAGGGCGCGCACGTCGTCCTCACGAGCTTCGGGCGCACGATGAAGATCACCCAGACGATCAGTCGGCGCCTGCCGCAACCCGTCGAGGTCGTCGAACTCGACGTGACGAACACCGAGCACCTCGACACGCTCGCCGAGCGTCTGCGCCCCCTCGTCGGCGAACTCGACGGCGTGCTGCACTCGATCGGCTTCGCGCCCCAGGGCGCGTTCGACTTCATGAGCGCGACGTGGGAGGACGTCTCGACGGCGCTGCACGCGTCCGCGTACTCGCTCAAGGCCCTGGCCGCCGCCTGCGAACCCCTCATGTCGCCGGGGGGCGCGATCGTCGGGCTGACGTTCGACGCGAAGTTCGCCTGGCCCGTCTACGACTGGATGGGCGTCGCCAAGGCGGCGTTCGAGTCGACCAACCGCTACCTCGCGCGCGACCTCGGCCCCAAGGGGCTGCGCAGCAACCTCGTCGCTGCCGGCCCGATCCGTACGACCGCCGCGAAGTCCATCCCGGGCTTCGAGCAGTTCGAGCAGACCTGGGACGAGCGCGCGCCGCTCGGGTGGAACGTCGGCGACCCGGTGCCCGCCGCGCGCGCCTGCGCGGCGCTACTGTCCGACTGGTTCCCGGCGACCACCGGCGAGATCGTCCACGTCGACGGCGGCGTGCACGCGATGGGGCAGTAGGACCAGGGCCGGCCTCGTCCAACCCGTGTCCCGTGGGTGCGCCCCGCTCGCCGGACGCCTACGCTTTCGCCCATGACTCCTGAACCGGCGCACGCGCGAGTCGAGTTGCTCGGCAACCGTGTTCTCGATGGCCCCAACCTCTACTTCACCCGTCAGGCGATCAAGACGACCCTCGACCTGGGGGCGTGGTGCGCGGCCCCCGAGGAGACAGTCTCCGCTGCGTTTCGGGCCCTCGATTCCCGCCGCCCCAAGATCGGCGAACCAGGCGGGCCCGTGCGCGACCGGTGCGTCATGCGCCTCGCGGAGGTCGTGACGCGTCAGATCGCTCAACTGAGCGGCACGGGCCGTCTTGGCGTGCGCGTGCGCCACGGGGAGGAGCCGGGCGAGTACGTCGTCGCCTTCCCGTGGAACCGGCGCGAACGTGGCCGTGCACTGGGGCGCGCCATCGCGCGTGCCCTCGACGATCTGCTCGACACCGAGCGCGCGAACGGCGCCTGTGTGCGCGCCGCCGCCGACGTGAGAGACGCCGAGCAGGGACCGCGCGGGACGCTGCCGCGGCCGCGCGTCCCCGTCATCTCGATCACCGGCACGAACGGCAAGACGACGACGACGCGCCTCGTCGCGCACATCGCGATGACGGCCGGGCGCACGACGGCGTGGAGCTCGACGGACGGCGTCCTCGTCATGGGTGAGCACATCGAGCACGGCGACTACTCCGGCCCGGCCGGCGCACAGGCCGTCCTCGCGACGCCGGGGCTCGAGGTCGCGGTGCTCGAGACCGCGCGCGGCGGGTTGCTCAACCGCGGCATGGGCGTGCCGTACAACGACGTCAGCGTCGTCACGAACGTCACGTCCGACCACCTCGGCAGCGGCGGCATCAACACCGTCGACCAGCTCGCCGAGGTCAAGGCGATCATCACGAAGGTGACGCGACCCTCCGGCTGGTGCGTGCTCAACGGGGACGACCCGCGCGTGTGGGCGATGCGCGTCGGCACCCCCGCCCAGCTCGTCGCGTTCACTCTCGACCCCAACGCCCCCTGCATCCGCGAGGTGCGCGCGGCGCGCGGCAAGGCGTTCACCGTCATCGACGGCTTCATCGCGTGCATCGAGGACGGCGGCATCGACATGCTCGTCAGCCTCGACGACGTACCGATGACGCTCGCCGGGCTGTCGCGCCACAACGTCGCCAACGCGCTCGCGGGAGCAGCGGGGGCGCTCGCGCTTGGCCTGCCGCGCAGCGCCGTCGTCCAGGGCCTCAAGACCTTCGCGCCCGACGCGACGCTCAACCCGGGGCGCATGAACGTCTACAGCCTCCCGCTCGGGGCAGATCAGCAAGCGAGCGTGATCATCGACATGGCGCACAACGAAGGTGGCCTCGAGGCCCTGCTCGACGTCGGCCGCGGCCTCGTCGCGCCCGGCTCGCGGCTGCTGCTCGGCCTCGGCACCGGCGGCGATCGCAGCGACGAGATCCTCGTCGCCCTCGGCGAACTCGCCGGGCGCGGCGCCGACGTCGTCCACGTCGTGCACAAGGAGCACTACCTGCGCGGTCGCACGATGGAGGACCTCGAGAAGCACCTGCGCGATGGGCTGTCGCATGTGGGCGCGCACGCGGAGGCGAGCCACGAGACCGAACTCGACGGTCTGCGTGGCTTGCTCGACGTTGCCCACGACGGTGACGTCGTCGCCGTCATGACGCACAGCCACCAGGCCGAACTGCACGCGTGGCTGCTCGAGCACGGCGCGACGACGGACGGCCCACGCGAGATCCGCCGCAAGGTGCGGGCCGCCCGCGGCAGCGGCGACGCCCCCATCGATTCGGTGCCCGACGAGGCACGCGACGACGTCCGTATCGCCATCGACGCGCTCGAACGAGCGGCGTCGCACGACACGTCACCGAGTGTCTTCGGCGACATGGCGACGAGCCTCGAGGCACTGCTCGAGTCGCCCTGACGGCATGCTCGCCGAGGCGACCGGAACACGGACAAGCGCCCGCCACACGACGAACCCCGGCTGCGATCACACAGGATCGCGGCCGGCGTTCGTCGTGTGCCGGCGTCAGCTGGTGGGCAGGAATTCGTCGATCACGTCGTCCTCGGGCGACTCGAACACGGCGTCGCGGCTGAAGTCGGGGTCGCCGGGGTGAGCGGCCTCGTCGGCGTGGGCGCCGGGCGTCGCGAGGTGCGTCAGGTCCTCGAGCGTGGCCATGACACGGGCGTGCTTGTCGGCGCAGATGACGACGAGGTCGCCGGCGCGCGCTGAGTCGATCGCCACCTGCGTCGCCTCGAGCTCGTCGAGCACGGTCTCGACGCTCGCGGCGCGTGCCTCACCCGAGTCGATCGCCTGCTGGGCACCTTCGGCGACGAGGGCTGCGGTCTCGCCGGGCGCGCGGCGCCGCAGGTTGTCGTCCTCGCGGATGATGACGTGGTCGAACCACTTCGCGGCCAGTTCGCCCATCTCGCGGATGTCCTGGTCGCGTCGATCCCCGGCGGCGCCGACGACGACGGTGCGCTGCACGCGCGTCGACTTGTTCTTGCCGGCGACGTAGCGGTCGACGAACTCGCCGAGCAGCTGCAGACCGGCCGGGTTGTGGCAGTAATCGACGAACACCTCGGCGTGGTCGACCTCGATGCGGTTGAGGCGGCCGGGGGAGAGGTAGTAGCTCGTCGTGAACGTGCGCAGCCCCTGGCGGATGTCGTGCAGCGGGGCACCCGCGGCGAACGCGGCGCCGGCCGCGGCGAGGGCGTTGGCGACGTTCATGCGCGCAGCGCCGTTGAACGTGCTCGGCAGCAGGTGCGTCCACGCGAGCTGCATGGAGCGTCGGCCCTGCTTGAGGACGATCATCTCGCCCTTGTCCGTCGGCTCGAGCACGACGGCGCGGTCACCACGCACGCAGCGCTCGTCGATGAACTGGCGCACGCGACTACCGGGCGCCTCCATGGAGAACCACACGATCGTGCCGCGGCACACGCGTCGCATGCGGCGCACGTACTCGTCGTCGGCGTTGAGGACGGCGAACCCGTCGCGCGGGACGGCCTCGACGATGACCTGCTTGACGTTCGCGAGATCTTCGAGCGAGTTGATGCCGCGCATGCCGAGGTGGTCGCTCTGGATGTTGGTGACGACGGCGATGTCGTTGCGGTCGTAGCCGAGGCCCTCGCGCAGGATGCCGCCGCGTGCCACCTCGAGCACCGCGAAGTCGACGCGCGGGTTCTGCAGCACCATCTTCGCCGACTTGGGGCCGGAGGCATCACGCGTGATGAGCAGGCGTTCGTCGATGACGATGCCGTCGGTCGAGGTCATGCCGACCTTCTTGCCGAGGCCCTTCATGATGTGCGCGAGCATCCGCGACGTCGTCGTCTTGCCGTTCGTGCCGGTGACGGCGACGATCGGCACGCGCGAGGGTGAGCCGGGCGGAAACAACAGGTCGACGACCGGCTTGGCGATGAACTGCGGCTCACCGACCGTCGGGTGGGTGTGCATGCGGAAACCCGGCGCGGCGTTGACCTCGCAGATGGCGCCGCCGGTCTCACGTACAGGGACGGTGATGTCGGGGCAGATGAAGTCGATGCCCGCGACGTCGAGGCCGATGAGGCGCGCGGCCTCCTCGGCGATCTCGACATTGTCGGGATGCGCGTCCATGGTGCGGTCGATCGAGATGCCCCCGGTCGACATGTTGCCCGTCAGCGCGAGCTTCACCGTCTCGCCCTCGGGCACGACGGCGTCCATCGCGTAGCCCTGGTCGGCGACGAGGTCGCGGGCGGCGTCGTCGACCTTGATCTTCGTCAGCACCTTCTCGTGCCCGTAGCCGCGCCGCGGGTCGGCGTTCGTCAGTTCGATGAGCTCGTCGACGGTGTGCTCGCCGTCACCGACGACGTGCGCGGGCACGCGTTCGGCGATGGCCGCCATCCTGCCGTCGATGATGAGGCAGCGGTAGTCCTTGCCGGTGACGAACGACTCGACCTGCAGCACGCCGCGCCGGCTCTGCGCCATCGCGATGTCGTAGGCCTCGCCGACGGCCTCGTCGTCGGTGAGGTCCAGGCACACGCCGCGGCCGTGGTTGCCGTCGAGCGGCTTGACGACGACGGGGAAGCCGATCTCGCGAGCCGCCTGGATCGCGCCCTCACGCGTGCGCACGACCTCCGACTTCGGCACCGGCAGCCCGGCCGAGCCGAGCAGGTCGAGCGTCAGGCTCTTGTCGCACGCAATGTCGACGGCGAGGGCCGACGTGCGGCTCGTCATCGTCGCGCGGATGCGTTGGGCGTGCACGCCCTGGCCGAGCTGAACGAGGGAGGCGCCGTTGAGGCGCGTCCACGGGATGTCGCGGCTGACGGCCTCGTCGATGATCGCCTGCGTCGACGGGCCGAACGCGCGGCGCTGCACGAGGGCGTGGAACGTCTCGAGCGCGGCCTCGACGTCGAAGCCGTCCTCGGGGTGCACGACGTGGTTGACGATGCGCACGGCGAGCTGGCCGGCGGCAATGCCGACGCTCTCCTCGAGGTAGGCGTAGACGACGTTGTAGCGCCCCTCCTCGCCCTTGACTCCGCGCGTCTTGCCGCGGCGCACGTCGTGCCCGGCCTCCTGCTGCAGCTGCAGCGCGAGGTGCTCGGCGACGTGGCCGAGCCAGGTGCCCTCGTGGAGGCGCTCGACGAAGCCGCCCTCCTTGCCACGCGAGCACGAGTGGTGCTGCAGGCCGGGGAAGAGTTCGACGAGGCGATCCGCGAAGCCGGGGATCGCGTGCGTCGGGTAGTACTCGAGCACGCCGAGATCGACGACGAGGTGGATCGCGGGGTCGTAGGACCACACGTTCGGGCCGCGGTAGACGCGCGTGCTGACGATGCGCAGCGACGGCTCGATGGGGCCCGGTGCCTGCGGGATGTCGATGACGGTCATGTTCTGTTCTTCCCCTCGAAACGACGTGGACGCGATCAGTGACGCAGCGCGGCGGCAGCGGTCGCGGTGTCGTGCTGGTCCTTCGCCGCGGTGACCGCGACGTCGGCGTGCTGTTCGACGAAGTCGGTCAGCGTGGCCGTCTCCAGGTCGAAGGTCGCCCCGTAGGGCAGCGAGTGCACGACGGCACCGGTGACGAGCAGCGGCGCGTCGCGGCGTGCCTCGTGCGCGTCCGTCTGCGCCATGCGCGCGTCGACGACGAATACGGCGCCGGAGCCGATGATCGTCATCTCCCGTCCGTTCGTGATCTCCGCGGCGGTGTCCTCGTCGATGCCCATGCCGAGCAGGCTCGGTGAGCCGGCGACGAGGGAGAGCAGGCGCCCGTAGCGCGAGCGCTGGTCGAAGTGCTGGTCGATGATGACGCCCGGCACGAGGCCGAGGCCCTGCGTCAGCTGGCTCGCGCGCTGACGGGGCGTCACGCCCTCCTCGCCCATCGAGATCATGAACTGGCTCATGATCGACGCGCCGGCGCTCGTGCCGGCGATGACGGCGCCGCGCTCGTGGGCGCGCAGGATGGCCTTGCCGAGGGGCGTGCCGACGATGAGCTGGCTCAGCTTGAGCTGGTTGCCGCCGGAGATGAAGATGCCGCTCGCGGCGTCGATGCGCTCGACGAGTTCTTCTGAGGATGAGTCGACGCGCGACTGCGGGTCGACGCTGCCCACGCTCGGGCAGCCGAGGCGTGTGAAGACGGTCGAGTACACCTCGATGACCTCGTCCGCCATCGACGATGCCGTCGGGATGACGACGATGTTCGACTTGCGGCCGCCGGCGAGGCGCACGAAGCGGCGCAGGATGGTCACACGGCCGATCTTGTCCTCGGCGCCGCCGATGATGAGCAGGGAGCGTCGGGGGTCGCTACGTTCAGGCATGCGCCATATGTTAGGCGTCACGCTGCGTCGCCGCAGCGGCGTCCACGTCCGTCGCGTCGAGCATGACGGTCGCACCATCGGGCGTCTCGAGCGCGTCGAGGTCGTCGGCTTCCTCGATGTCGTCGCGGCTGATGCCGAGGAAGAACAGGACACTGTCGAGGTATGGGACGTTGACAGAGGCGTCCGCCTGCGCCCGCACGACGGGCTTGGCATTGAAGGCGATGCCGAGGCCCGCGAGGGCGAGCATGTCGAGGTCATTGGCGCCGTCGCCGATCGCGACGGTGCGCTCCAGCGGCAGGTGCTCGGCCTCGGCGAACGCGGCGAGCGCACGTGCCTTGCCCTCGCGGTCGACGACGTCGCCGAGGACTCGCCCGGTCAGGGCGCCGTCGACGATCTCGAGGGTGTTGGCGCGCGCGTGGTCGATGCCGAGGGAGGCGGCGAGGGGCGCGACGACTTCGATGAAGCCGCCGGAGACGACGCCGACGGTGAAGCCGAGCCGCTTGAGGGTGCGCACGAGCGTGCGGGCGCCGGGCGTGAGGCGGATCTCGGCGCGCACCTCGTCGAGCACGCTCGCGGGTAGCCCCGCGAGGGCCTCGACGCGTTCGTGCAGCGATTCGGCGAAGTCGATCTCGCCGCGCATGGCGCGCTCGGTCACCTCCGCCACCTCGGCCTCGCGGCCCGCGCGGGCGGCGAGCAGTTCGATGACCTCGTCCTGGATGAGCGTCGAATCGACGTCGAGGACGACGAGTCGGCGGCCACGGCGCGCGAGCCCGGCCTCGGCGACGCTCGCGTCACACCCCGTCTCGTGCGAGGCCTCGAGCACCCGGCGGCGAAGCTCGATGACCTCGACGCCCGAGACGTCGAGCTCGATCGCGGTGACCGGCGTGCGCGCGAGGCGGCGCACGCGGTCGATGTTGCCGCCGTGGTGGACGACCTCGGCCGAGATCTCCGCGAGGGCCTCGGCGGGCAGCGTCGGTGCGAGCAGCGTGACGACGGCGCGTCCGGGCAGGCGCACGACGTCGTCGCTCATGCCCTCGGCGAGCGTCAGGGCGAGCGAGCGCAGGCGGGCGAGGCGCTTCATCTCGAGGACGAGTTCGTCGGGTTCGGCTGCGCTGACGAGGAACGACAGCGTGATGCCACCGCCGAGGACGGCCTGGCCGACGTCGACGATCTCGACGCCGAACTTCGTCATCGCGTCGGTGAGCTCGTGGAACAGCCCGGGGGAGTCGGTGCCCTGGAACGTCAGGCCCAACAGGTCGGTGCGGCGCGCGTCGTTGTTCACCCCTCATTCATAGCGTGAAGGCGCCGCGTTCGCATCCGGTGTTCACGACGTGAGGCCGACCCGCGCCCGAGCGCGAATCGGCCTCACCCCCAGGGGCGTAGCTCGATCAGGGGGTCACGACGGTGCCCTTGCCGACGACGACGATGCCGGAGTCGGTGACGGTGAAGCCGCGGGCGCGGTCGGCGTCGTGGTCGATGCCGACGTGGGTGCCCTCGGGCAGCGTCACGTCCTTGTCGATGATGGCGCGGCGCACGATGCACGAGCGTCCGACCTTGACGCCGTCGAGCAGGATCGAGGAGTCGATGTCGCTGAACGAGCGCACGACGACGATGGGCGAGAGCACCGAGTGGCTGACCGTCGCGCCGGAGATGATGCAGCCGGGGGAGACGATCGAGTCGACGGCGGTGCCGGTGCGCCCGTGGCTGCCATGGACGAACTTCGCGGGCGGCAGGCTCATGCCGGACGTCGTGTGGATCGGCCAGCGGTCGTTGTAGAGGTTGAAGATCGGGTGGATCGAGACGAGGTCCAT
>NZ_DCNR01000110.1:92934-110803 GCF_002322065.1 Dermacoccus sp. UBA1591
GGGATCTCGTTGTCCTTGAAGTCGTAGACGAACGCCTCACCCCGCTCGACGAAGGCGGGGATGATGTCGCCGCCCATGTCGTGCTTGCTGTCCTCCAGGTCGGCATCACGTGTGACCGCCTCGATGAGCGCGTCGGTGGAGAAGACGTAGTTGCCCATCGAGGCGAGCACCTCGTCGGGGCTGTCCGGCAGCCCCTGCGGGTCGGTGGGCTTTTCGAGGAAGGCGCGGATGCGCGCCGGGTTCTGCGGGTCGACGTCGATGACGCCGAACTGGTCGGCGAGCGAGATGGGCTGACGGATCGCGGCGACGCTCGCCTTAGCACCCGAGGCGATGTGCGCATCAACCATGTCCGCGAAGTCCATGCGGTAGACGTGGTCGGCGCCGACGACGACGACGTAGTCGGGCTTCTCGTCGTGGATGAGGTTGAGGCTCTGGTAGATCGCGTCGGCCGAACCGAGGTACCAGTTCTTGCCGACACGCTGCTGCGCGGGCACCGGCGTCACGTAGTTGCCGAGCAGGGAGCTCATGCGCCACGTCGTGGTGACGTGACGATCGAGGCTGTGCGACTTGTACTGCGTCAGCACGACGATGTGCAGGTAGTTCGAGTTGACGAGGTTGCTCAGCGCGAAGTCGATGAGGCGGTAGATGCCACCGAACGGCACGGCGGGCTTGGCCCGGTCCGCCGTCAGCGGCATGAGACGTTTGCCCTCGCCGCCGGCGAGGACGATGGCGAGAATCTTGGGGCCTCCACGGTTTGGCATGTGACGAGAATATGCCCCGACGTGGCTTCCCTCACACCCCCCGGCGCGGATAACGTTCATGGGGTGAGAGTCGACATCCTGACCAAGGAATATCCGCCCAACATCTACGGCGGGGCCGGCGTGCACGTGGCCGAGCTCGTCAAGGCGCTGCGCAGCAGCGGAATCGACACCCAGGTCCGCGCGTTCGGCGAACCGATCGACGAGCCGGGCACGCAGGGCTTTCCCGACCTTCCCGAACTCGCCGACGCGAACGGCGCCCTCAAGACCCTCGGCGTCGACCTGACGATGGTGCCCGCCGTCGCCGGCGCTGACGTCGTGCACTCGCACACCTGGTACGCCAACTTCGCCGGCCACCTCTCCTCGATGCTCCACGGCATCCCGCACGTCGTGAGCGCGCACAGCCTCGAGCCGATGCGGCCATGGAAGGCCGAACAGCTCGGCGGCGGCTACGCGATCTCCTCCTTCATCGAACGCACCGCCTACGAGGGCGCGGCCGCCGTCATCGCCGTCTCCGAGGGCATGCGCAAGGACGTCCTCGCGAGCTACCCGCAGCTCGACCCGGCGAAGGTCCATGTCGTCCACAACGGCATCGACGCACAGGCCTGGGCGCCCGACCACAGCGACGCCGCCCTCGAGATCGCGCGCCGTCATGGGGTCGACCCCGAGCGTCCGAGCATCGTGTTCGTCGGGCGCATCACGCGTCAGAAGGGCGTGCCGTTCCTGCTGCGTGCGATGCGTCAGGTGCCTGCGAACGTGCAGCTCGTGTTCTGCGCGGGCGCGCCCGACACCCCCGAGATCCTCGCCGAGGTCGAGGGCCTCATCGACCAGCTGCGCGCCGAGCGCGACGGCGTCGTGTGGATTCCCGACATGCTGCCGCGCGAGGAGGTCGTCGCGCTGCTGTCGCAGGCCACGACGTTCGTCTGCCCGTCGGTGTACGAACCCCTCGGCATCGTGAACCTCGAGGCGATGGCGTGCGAAGCGGCCGTCGTCGCAACCGCGACGGGCGGCATCCCCGAGGTCGTCGTCGACGGCGAGACGGGCTGGCTCGTGCCGATCGAGCAGGTGAACGACGGAACTGGTACGCCCGTCGACCCCGATACGTTCGTCGCCGATCTGGCGCGCGCCCTCACCGAGGCGACCTCCGACGTCGAAGAGGCCCGCCGACGGGGTCGAGCCGGGCGTCAGCGCGCCGTCGAGCACTTCGGGTGGGACGCGATCGCCGAGCGCACCCAGCAGGTCTACGCGACGGTGCTCGAAGGCTCCCGTACGGCCTGATACGTCATTGCCGGAGACACGCCGCTCTGAGCACACCGCAACGCGCGATCAACGCTGCCCGTCCTCATCGAGGGCGGGCAGCGTCGTGTGCGAGGCCGATGGCAGCCGCCGTCGCGGCCTGTGCGAGAGCGAGTTCGGCCTCGTCGAGCAGGGAGCGCAGCGTGCGCTCGCGCGCTGCGACGCTACCCGCGTCGAGGCCGCCGCTCGTCGTCAGTGCCTCGTCGAGGGCGGCGACGACGAGGCCGGCCGTCGTGATGATGCGCAGCGCCCGCGGGTGCAGGCCCGGTGGCAACGCCCAGCGCGCGCCGTCGAGGCGTTCGTCGACGCGCTCGCGGGCCGAGGAGCCGAGGAACGGTGCGATCTGCAGGGATTCGAGCACCCCGACATGCGCCAGCAACGCCTCGCGGAAGCACCGGTCGATGTCGGCCAGGGCGAGTGCCTCGAGGCGGTGGATCGGAACCGGGTCGCTGTCGTGCGGTTCGAGCGTGAGCTTGAGGCCCTCGTCACCGGCCGGCCCGTAATACTCCAGCCGCGGCACGAGAACCCCGCCGAGCGACGGCACGAACAGGCATTCTCCGGCTTCTATCGCAGCCTGCGTCGCGGGTCCGCCGGGCGGCAGCAAACCGCCGTGGAGCCCCGGGCGGGGCAGGTCGACGCAGACGATGCGTTCGCCGAGATCTCGCCACAGTTCGAGGCGCGGCAGGCCACCCTCGACGGCGTCGACGTCGGGCAGCGCGGCGCCGAGCGCCTCGCTGAGCGGGCGATCGGCGGCGATGGCGTGCGTGACCCACAGGGCGAGGCGCACGGAGGCAGGCAGTTCGTACACGATCGCCCAGCCTAGTGGCGACAGGTCAGTGCGCCAGAGCCGACGGAAGGTGCTTGCGCGAGAACATCAGGACGACACCGAGGCTCAGCGCGGCGAGCACGACGCCACCGATGAACATCACAGGGTAGCTCAGCCAGTGGCTGACGACGGCGAGCGCGGCGGGCACGAAGAAGCCGAGGTAGGTGATCGAATAGTAGACAGCCGTCAGTCCCGCGAGGTCCTCGGGACCGGCGATGCGCTGCACCTCCTGCAGGCCGGAGACGAGCAGCATGCCGTAGGCGAGACCGAGGACGGCGGCCGCGACGAGCGCGAGCCACGGGCTGACGAGGCGCGCTGCAAGTGCGGCGATGCCGAGGCCGGGCAGCGTCATCGTCAGGGCGATGATGATGGCGCGCGCGGAGCTGACGTCGTCGAAGCGCTTGCCGACCTGCTGGATGAACAGCCCGCAGCCGAGCGCGACGAGGCACAGCAGGCCCGAGAAGGCGATGCCGAACGAGCCGGTGCGATCACCCATGACGGCGGGCAGCACGGCATAGGCGCATCCCGCGCAGCCGAACACCCACGGCGCCATCGGTAGGACGACGAACAGGAAGCGACGGTGGCCCGCAGCGGGCACGCGCAGATCGTCGAGGAAGCGTCCCGGCATCTCTTGGGCGGCATGCGTCTCGGGGGCGCGCGTCAGGAGCACGAAGCTCGCCGCCGTGATGACGAGGTGGACGAGGTAGCACAGCTCCGCGGGCAGCGGCGCGAACTGGGCAAGCGCCGCGGCGGTGGCGGCGCCGAGCGCGAATCCGGCCGTCAGGCTGATGGAGGCGCGACGCGCGCCCGCGGCGGCGTCGGCCTCGGCGTCGAACGGCGGGCTCGACAGTTCTTTGATCCACGAGCCGCCGACAACCATGGCGAGCCCGAGCGCCAGGCCGGAGAAGATGCGGCCGACGAAGAGCACGGCCGGCGACCCGGAGCCGACGGCGAGCAGCACCGACGCGATGATCGCGAGGATCGGCGCGGGCAGCATGAGCGGGCGACGGCCCCAGCGGTCGGAGGCCGGCCCGCCGAGCAGCAGCGCTGGCATGATGCCGAGCACGTACGCACCGAGCAGCAGGTCGACGGCGCCCGTCGAGAGCGCGTCGATGTCACGGTAGAGCCCGAGCAGCGGCGTGAACTGGTTGCCACCCCACGCGACGGTGAACATCGCCGCCCCGACCGGCAGCCAGGCGGCCCGCGCGCCCCCGGCGCCGGCGCGCTCGGGGGAGTCGACGCTCGTCGTGACGCGTTCGTGGCTGGTGGTGCGGGTCAGGGTGTTGAGTGACACGCGGGGGCCTTTCGTCGGGTGTGGGTGAGTGGTGCGAAACTCGTGTGGTCGGAGGGCTCAGGGGAGCAGCCCGTCGTAGGAGCGGTGCAGGTGCGCCGTCAGCTCCTGCTCGAAACCGGTCGCGTCTCCCGCGGCGACGAGGTCGACGAGACGGGCGTGGGCGGTGAGGACGTCGCGGCAGCGGCGGTCGTCCTTCCACAGGATGCGCGCGGCCATCCGGCGCTGACGTTCCCCGAGACGCTCGTAGAACTCGGTGAGGATGGCGTTGCCACCGGCCGCGACGAGGTGGGTGTGGAACACGCAGTCGGTCTCGGTGAAGTCGTCGTGGTCGCCGGTTTCGAGGCTCTGGCGCTGACGGCGCAGGATCTCGCCGAGATCGATGGCGACGTCGCGGTGCTCCTGCGCCTCGACGACGCTGCGCGCCGCACGCGACTCCACCGCGATGCGCGCCTCGACGACGTCACGCACCTCGCGCGGTTCGACGGCGCGCACGAGCGCGCCGCGCTTGGGGTACAGCGTCATCCACCCCTCGGCCTGCAGCCGGACGAACGCCTCGCGCACGGGGGTGCGGGAGACGTCGAGCAGCTCCGAGATCTCACCCTCGCTGATGAGGGCGCCGCCGGCGATCGAGCCGTCGAGGATGCGGCCCTTCACCTCGCGGTAGACCGCGTCGGCCGCGGAGATCTTCGGCTCGCTCATGCTCGCTCCTCGTTCGGGTGGTCGGTCTGCTGCCCACGGTGCTAAGGGTTCGACGCAACATAGATACAAGTTGTAGCTTACACCCGTGTCGGTTGGGCGCCAGGCGCGTCCACGACGTCATCCGTGCCGTGTCGCGTGGCATTCGACCCCGTCGAGTCAGTAGGGTCACGGGTATGAGCGATGTGTTGTCCTTCTCCGGGATCGGTGTCACGCGCGGCGCGCAGAAGCTGCTCGACGACGTCTCGTGGGAGGTGGAGGAAGGCGAGCGCTGGGTCGTCGTCGGCCCCAACGGCGCCGGCAAGTCGACACTGCTCAACGTCGCCGCCGGTCGCATGCACCCCTCGACGGGCGTCGCCGGCATCCTCGGCGAAGTGCTCGGCGCCGTCGACGTGTTCGAGCTTCGCCCCCGCATCGGCCTCGCGACGGCGGCCCTCGCCGAGCGCATCCCCGCCGGTGAGAAGGTCTCCGACGTCGTCGTCACCGCGAGCTACGGCATGGTGGGACGCTGGCGTGAGAAGTACGACAGCTTCGACCACGAACGCGCACGCGAGCTGCTCGACGACCTCGGCGCCGCGCACCTCGCCGAGCGTCGCTTCGGCACGCTGAGCGAGGGGGAGCGCAAGCGCGTCCTCATCGCCCGCGCCCTCATGACCGACCCCGAGCTCATGCTGCTCGACGAGCCCGCCGCCGGGCTCGACCTCGGTGCCCGCGAAGACCTCGTGCAGCGCCTCACCGCGCTCGCCGAGGACGTCGACGCACCGGCGCTCGTGCTCGTCACCCACCACGTCGAGGAGATCCCGCCGGGCTTCACCGACATCCTCATGCTGCGCGAGGGCCGCGTCGTCGCCGCCGGCCCGATCGAGTCGACACTGACGGCCGAGAACCTCTCGGAGACGTTCGGTCTCGCGCTCGAGCTCGATCGTCACGGTGAGCGCTGGAGCGCCCGCGCCGCGCAGGCCTGATCGCCGGTGCCGATCCGCATCACCTCACCCGACGACGACCGCGTCGCCGACTACTTCCGCCTCACCGACGTCGCGCTGCGCAAGAAGCTCGAAACCGAGCGCGGCCTCTACATCGCCGAGAGCGAGAAGGTCATCCGCCGCGCCCTCGCGCGCGGCGACCGTCCCCGCAGCTTCCTCATGGCCCAGCGCTGGCTCGACGACCTCGCCGACATCGTCGCGGACGCCGAGGCCGCCGACGTCCCCGTGTACGTGGGGGAGGCCGACGTCATCGAGTCGATGACGGGTTTCCATCTGCACCGCGGGGCTCTCGCGTCGATGAACCGCCCCGCGCTGGCCTTGCCCGAAGAACTGCTGCGTGACGCGCGGCGCGTCGTCGTGCTCGAGGACATCGTCGATCACACGAACGTCGGTGCCATCTTCCGATCGGCCGCGGCGCTCGGCGTCGACGCCGTCCTCGTCACCCCGCGCTGCGCAGATCCGCTGTACCGCCGCTCGGTGCGCGTGTCGATGGGCACCGTGTTCCAGGTGCCGTGGACGCGCATCGACCCGTGGCCCGGCTCGGTGACGCGACTTCAGGAGGCCGGATGGACGGTCGCCGCGATGGCGCTGGCTGACGATTCCGTAACGCTCGACGAACTCGCGGCGCGTGAGCCCGAACGCCTCGCGCTCGTCATGGGCACCGAGGGCGACGGCCTCGGAACGCGAACGGTCGCCGCGTGCGACGTCACCGTCCGCATCCCGATGGCAGGTGGCGTCGACTCGCTCAACGTCGCGGCCGCCAGCGCCGTCGCGATGTACACGCTACGCATGTGACGGGGCGCGCCGAGGCCCCGACGTCGACGAGCATCCACTCGTGGGCATCGGGGCCTCGTGCTGTGTCGGCTGGCAGCCGCTGAGATCAGTGGCCGGGACGATCAGTGACCGTACAGGCCCGTCGTGACGCCGCGTGCGACGGTCTGGAAGACGGCGTTGAAGCTGAGGACGGCGGGCGTGACCGAGTCGTCGATCGCGAGAGGGTCACCCTCGATCGCGTGGACCGCGAACATGTATCGGTGCTTGCCGTCACCTTCGGGCGGGCACGGCCCCATCCAGCCCTTGACGCCGCCATCACCGGCGACGTGGAAGGCGCCCTCGGGCAACGCGGCGTCACCCGATCCGGCGCCCTCGGCGAGTTCGGTGACGTCCGCCGGGATGCCTGCGATCGCCCAGTGCCAGAAGCCCGACGGGGTCGGCGCGTCCGGGTCGAAGCAGGTGACGACGTACGACGTCGTCGTCTCCGGCGCACCGCTCCATGACAGCTGCGGCGAGACGTTCTGCCCGTTCACGCCCCAGCCGTCGTAGACATACGTCTCGGTGAGGTCGCCGCCGTCGCTGAAGCTCGTGCTCGTGACGGTGAGGGCCGGGAACACCGGCAGGTGGTCGTAGGGGTTGGGCGCAGTGGTTCGTTCGATGCTCATGGTTCGACCCTACCGACCGCGCCCCAGGATTGAGCGGGTATGGGCCTGAGCCAGCTCAGCGCACGAGCCGGTCGACGAGACGTTCGAGGGTGGCGCCCGGGTCGTTGCTGACCCCGCCGTGCATCGGGCCCGGCTGGACGATCGTCGAACGCGGCGCGCTGATCCAGCCGAAGCGTTGCCCCAGCTTCGGCAGGTCAGGGCGCCCGGGGCACGGCTCGCCGCGCACGTCGGCGCACAGCGAGGCGAGCGACTGCTCGACGTCTGCGGCGGCGAGCGTCGGAGCGAAGGCGGCGAGGCGGGTCGCGTCGAGGTGGAAACGGGCGTCGAGGAAATCGGCCATCTGCGCGTAGAGCGCGACGCCGACGTTGAGGAACTCCTCGCGCTCGATCGACGGCACGAGACGCAGCACGACGTACTGGTAGCCGACGCTCATCGCATCTCACCCGCGAACGCCGGCGACCATGCTTGCGGGGCGGCGAGGCGCGCGAGCAGGTTCTCGACGTAGGCGGCGCGCACGTCGTCGGCGTGCGGCATCGACTCACTCGTCTCGAGCCATTCGTCGGGCACGAGCGTCAGGATCTCGCGCAACAGGCCAGGGGTGACGAGCGCAGCAAGACGCTCGTGTGCGGCCGCTGCGGCCGCGGGCGAGGGGTCGACCACCCCGGCCATGATGTGGGAGCCCAGATCGAAGCGCTGCGCCGCGAAACGCTCCGGGTGGGAGCCCTTCGACGGCCACGAGTAGTGGAAGTACAGCGCCGCACCGTGGTCGATGCACCACGTCTGCCCGTGCCAGCGCACGAGGTTCGGGTTGTGCGGGGTCCGGTCGATGTTCGCGGTGAACGCATCGAGCCACAGGATCGTGGCGGCCTCGTCGGCGGGCGGCGGGATGGAGCCGTCATAGGCGAAGGCGCCCGGCAGCAGGTCGACGCCGAGGTTGAGCCCGACGCTCGCCGTCAGCAGATCTTGCACCTCCTCGTCGGCCTCGTACTTCGCGATGGCCTCCGGCAGCTCGACGAGCTCGAGCTCGGGCACCCGCAGGCCGAGCGCACGGGCGAGTTCGCCGACGACGACCTCGGCGACGAGCACCTTGAGCCCCTGGCCGGCTCCGCGGAACTTGACGACCCACGTGCCGAGGTCGGAACCCTCGACGACGCCGGGCAGCGAGCCGCCCTCACGCAGGGGGACGACGAAGCGCGTCGCCTCGATCTGTTGCAGCACCGCGTCAGCCTAGCGGGATTAGGCTGGTGGACATGGAACTCGTCTACCCTCCCGTTCTCGCCATTGCGCGCAGCCTCTTCGCCGCGCAGGGGCTCAAGTTCACCCTCGTCGGCTCCGAGAACCTGCCGCGCACCGGTGGCGCCGTCGTCATGATGAACCACTTGTCGTACATGGACTTCACGTACGCGGGCTTCCCGGCGATCAAGCAGCGCCGCGTCATCCGATTCATGGCGAAGAAGGAGGTCTTCGACCACAAGATCTCGGGCCCGCTCATGCGCGGCATGAAGCACATCGCCGTCGAGCGCGGCAACGGCGCGCAGAGCTACCGCGACGCCATCGCTGCCCTGAAGCGCGGCGAGCTCGTCGGCATCTTCCCGGAGGAGACGATCTCCCGCTCATTCGAGCTCAAGTCCTTCAAGACCGGCGGCGTGCGCATGGCGCAGGAGGCCGGGGTGCCGATCGTGCCGATGATCCTGTGGGGTTCGCAGCGTGTGTGGACGAAGGGCAAGCCGAAGCGTCTCGGGCGCACGAACACGCCGATCACCGTCGCCGTCGGTGAGCCGATGACGTACGACGAGACGCTCAGCCCCGAGGAGAACACGCAGCGCGTCAAGGACGCGATGCAGAAGCTGCTCGACGCGGCACGCGCGAATTACCCGACGCTGAGCGGCGCCGACCTCGAGTTCCTGCCCGCCTCCATGGGTGGCACCGCGCCGACGCTCGACGAGGCCGAGGCCGACGACGCCCGCATCGCCGCCGAGCGGCGTCGCAAGCGTGCCGAGAAGGCTGCGGCGGCGTCCTCGTCTAAGGCCTGAATCCGCGTCGTTCCGGGGTTGTCGGTGTCTCGTGCCACAGTTCGTCCCATGAACGCTGAACAGGACACCGGCTTCGACACCGTCGCCTCCTCCGTGCTGCGCGCCCTGGCCGGGCCGGACGCTCGCCTGCGCGACGATCAACGTGTCGCGGTCGAGGCGCTCGGTCGGCCCGGCGCGCGCGTCGTCGTCGTCCAGGCGACAGGGTGGGGCAAGTCGGCCGTCTACTGGGTGGCAACGGCGATCGCCCGCAGCCGCGGCGCGGGGCCGACGCTGGTCGTCTCACCACTGCTCAGCCTCATGCGCGACCAGGTGGCCGCCGCCGAGCGTGCGGGGCTGCGGGCCGCTGCGATCCACTCCGGCAACCTCGACGCCTGGGGCGCCATCGAGCAGGCCGTGACGGCCGGGCAGCTCGACGTGCTGCTCGTCTCGCCAGAGCGCCTCGCGAACCCGACGTTCGGTGAACGCGTCATGCGTTCGCTCGCGGGTGATCTGGGGCTGCTCGTCATCGACGAGGCGCACGCCCTGTCCGACTGGGGGCACGACTTCCGCCCCGACTACCGCCGCGTCGCCGACGTCCTGACGACGCTCAACCCGGCGACACCCGTGCTCGCGACGACGGCGACGGCCAACGAGCGCGTCACCGAGGATCTGGCGCAGCAGCTGGGGGAGGCCTCCCTCGTGCTGCGGGGGCCGCTCGCCCGCTCGTCGCTGCACCTCGCGGTGCTGCCGGAGATGACGGCGTTGCAGCGCTACGCGTGGGTCGTCGACCATCTCGCGTCACTGCCGGGCAGTGGCATCGTCTACACCCTGACGGTCGCGGACGCCGAACGTCTCGCGGCGGCTGTGACGGCCGCGCACGGTGATGAGCTGCCTGTCGCTGCGTACACCGGTCAGCTCGAGGCCGCTCAGCGAGAACAGCTCGAGGACGATCTGCGCCACAACCGTGTCAAGGCGCTCATCGCGACGTCAGCGCTCGGGATGGGCTACGACAAGCCCGACCTCGGTTTCGTCGTCCACCTCGGCGCGCCGGCGTCACCGGTGTCGTACTACCAGCACATCGGGCGTGCGGGCCGTGCCATCGACTCGGCCGTCGTCGCGCTGCTGCCCGCCGCGGGCGACGAGAACATCTGGGAGTACTTCGCGACGGCGACGATCCCGAAGAAGGAGCAGGTCGCGACGCTCCTGACCGCACTGCAGGCCGCGGCCGAGCCGATGAGCGTCGTGGCCCTCGACGCGGAGACGGGCCTGCGACGCAACCGGGTCGAGCTGCTGCTCAAGCAACTCGCCGTCGACGGCGTCGTCGAGCGCACCCCCGACGGCTGGCGCGCCACCGGCGTCGAGTGGAGCTTCGACGAGGAGCACTACGCGGGCGTCATCGCGACGCGGGAGCGCGAGGCCGACATCATGCGCCGCTACATCGCCGGCGCCCAGTGCCTCATGAAGCTTCTGCGCACGGCCCTCGACGACCCCGAGGCCGCCGACTGCGGCCAGTGCTCGGTCTGCCTGGGCCACCTGCCCGAGCCGCTGACGACGGACATCGACCCCGCGACGCTCGAACGCATCGCGGCGGTGCTGCGCGCCGAGACCATCACCCTCGAACCGCGCAAGATGTGGCCCGGTGGCGCGTTCGGCACCCGCGGGCGCATCCCCGCGAACCTCGCCGCCGACCCCGGGCGGGTGCTCATCCACGCCGACGCAGCCGAGTGGGAGGACGAGCGGCGAGAGGATCGGCGCGCCCAGGGCACGCAGGAGGCGTCGCAGGCGCTGCAGGAATCCGCGGTGCGCGTGCTCGCGGCCTGGTCGAAGACGTGGCGCCAGCGCCCCTCATGCATCGTCGCGCTGCCGACGCGGGTCGGCTCGGGCGAGGTCAGCACCGCCCGGGTCGAGTCGCTGGCCGCGCACCTCGGCACCGCGGGCAAGCTGCCGCACACGACGTGGAACGTCGTGCCGCCCAACGTCGGCGATGCCTCGGGCGCCGAGGTGGCCGCCGCGTGGCGCGAGGCCCTCGCCGGGAGCGCTCCGCAGGTCGCGGGAGCGAGCGTCCTGCTCGTCGTCGACACCTCGTCGACGACGTGGGAGCCCACCGTCGCCGCGGCCGCGCTACGCGAGGCGGGCGCCGTCTGCGTCCTGCCGCTGCTCGTCCACCGAAGCGTCGGATGACCTCCTGCCCGGGCCTAGAGTTGGAGTCATGCGCGCACTCACCGTCCTGCCCCTGAGCAAGGATTCCCTCGCCGTCACCGACATGCCCGACCCGACGCCCGGGCCCGGCGACCTGCTCGTCGAGGGCATCGCCCTCGGCGTGTGCGGCACCGACCACGAGATCGCCGACGGTGCCTACGGCTGGGCGCCCGAGGGCGCCGAGCGCCTCGTCCTCGGCCACGAGTCGCTCGGGCGCGTCCTGCAGGCTCCCGAGGGCTCCGACTTCGCCGAGGGCGACCTCGTCGTCGGCATCGTCCGCATGCCCGACACCGTGCCGTGCGTCGCGTGCGCCGCGGGGGAGTGGGACATGTGCCGCAACGGCGAGTACACCGAGCACGGCATCAAGCAGATCCACGGGTTCGGTTCGCAGCGCTGGAGCATCCCCGCCGACCACGCCGTCAAGCTCGACCCGTCGCTGGAGAAGGTCGGCGTGCTGCTCGAGCCGACGACCGTCGTGACGAAGGCCTGGGAGCAGGTCGAGCGCATCGGCGCCCGCGCGACGTTCGCGCCGAAGAAGGTGCTCGTCACCGGTGCCGGGCCGATCGGTCTGCTCGGCGCGCTCATCGGCGTCCAGAAGGGCCTCGACGTCTACGTCCTCGACCGGCCCACCGACGGTCTCAAGCCCGAGCTCGTGCGCGACCTCGGCGCCACCTACGTCACGGGCGACGTCGTGGAACAGATGCAGCAGATCGCCCCCGACGTCGTCATCGAGGCCACCGGCGCGGTGCCCGTCATCTCGGGCGTGCTCGCCAACAACGTGCCCTACGGCATCGTGTGCCTGACGGGCATCTCCGCGCCGAAGGAGCAAGAGGTCGACCTGGGCCACATCAACCGCGACCTCGTGCTCGACAACGGAGTCGTCGTCGGCTCGGTCAACGCGAACCTGCGTCACTACCAGGGCGCGGCCGAGGTGCTCGCGAAGGCCGACAACGCCTGGCTGGAGCGACTCATCACGCGACGCGTGCCGCTCGAGAAGTTCGCCGAGGCCTTCGAGCGCCGCGACGGCGACGTCAAGGTGGTCATCGACCTGGTGTGAGAGACGACGCCAGCATCGTCCACGTCGACCTCGACGCGTTCTTCGCCTCGGTCGAGCAGCGCGACAAGCCGAGCCTACGTGGACGCCCCGTCATCGTCGGTGGTACCGGCCTGCGCGGCGTCGTCTCGACGGCGTCGTACGAGGCGCGAGCGTTCGGCGCCCGCAGTGCGATGAGCACCGCCGAGGCACGGGCCATCTGCCCGGCCGGCACGGCGTTCCTCTCGCCACGGTTCGAGGCGTACCGCGCGTCGTCGCTCGCCGTCATGGCCGTGCTGCGCGAGCTGTCGCCGCTCGTCGAGCAGGTCTCGATCGATGAGGCGTACGTCGACCTGCGCGGCGCCGACCTCGAGGTCTCGAGCACCGCGCACGTGCGCGAGGTGCTCGAGACCCTACGCCGTGACGTCGCCGACGCAACGGGCGGTTTGAGCGTCAGCGCGGGGGCGGCGTCGTCGAAGATGCTCGCGAAGATCGGCTCCGACCTGAACAAGCCGGCGGGCATCACCGTCGTCGAACCGGGCAGCGAGCTCGAGTTCCTCGCGCCGATGTCGGTGCGCGCGATCAGCGGCGTCGGCCCGGCGACTGCGGCGCGGCTGCGCACCTTCGGTGTCGAGACGGTCGAACAGCTGCGCGCGATGACGCACGTCGATCTCGTCAGCATCTTCGGTGAGCGTCACGGGCATTCCCTCCACGAACTGGCGCGCGCCCGCGACGATCGGGACCTCACCCTCACCCGCGAGGCGAAGAGCGTCTCGCACGAGGAGACGTTCGAACGCGACGTCCACGATCGCGCCGTGCTGCGCCGCGAGATCGAGCGCATCGCGCAGGCCGTCTCCGCTCGCTGCGAGAAGGCCGGAGTCTTCGGGCGCACCGTGCACCTCAAGGTGCGCCTTCCTGACTTCAGTTCGTTGACGCGCAGCTCGACATCACCGACCCCGAGCCGTGACGCCGACGTCATCGCCCGCACGGCTCAGCGCCTGCTCGACGGGCTCGACCTCGCGCAGGGTGTGCGTCTCATCGGTGTCGGCGTCAGCGGTTTCGTCACGCACGCGCAGTCGGGGCTGTTCGAACTCGAGGCTCCCGTCGACACGCCGGCCTTTCCCGAGGCTGTCGGTGAGTCGTCGACAGCCGCCACCCCCAGCAGCGACGACGCTGACCCCGACGCCGACGAGGCGCCGTCGACCCTGCCTCAGGAGTTGACGACGCGTTTCAGCCCCGGCACGACGCCGTCGTGGCGCCCCGGCATGGACGTGCATCACGACGAGTTCGGCGCGGGTTGGGTGTGGGGTTCAGGGCGTGGCCGCGTCACCGTCCGGTTCGAGGGCCCGCTCACCCCGAAGGGTCCGGTGCGTACCTTCGCCGTGGACGATCCGGCGCTGACGCCCGGCGAACCGCCGGCCTGGGACGACGCCGCTGCCGCGTCGCCGTGAGGTAATCGTTAGGTTCTCGGGTCGAACCGGACGAGCGTTCCACGTAGATTGCAGGTACGAAGTCGTCGAAGCGGGGAGCTGGACCGAGCATGAACAACAGTGCATGGCTGATGTGGCTGGGCGTCGCCCTCGCGATGGCCGCCGTCGAGGCTGTCACGGTCGACTTCGTGTTCATCATGCTCGCGCTCGGCGCGCTCGCGGGCGCGATCGCGTCGTACTTCGGTGCGGACTTCGTCATCAGTGCGCCGATCGCGGTGGCCGTCGCCGTCGGGTTGTTGTTCACGCTGCGCCCGATGCTGCGTCGCCGTCTGCGCCCGACGCGCGACAACACTGACATCGGGCCGCGTTCGGTCGTCGGTCAGACGGGGTTCGTCGTCGAACCGGTCTCCGAGTCGCAGGGCCTCGTCAAGGTGCACGGCGACCTGTGGAGCGCGCGCACCGACGTGCGTACGACGCTGCCCCTCGGTTCGCCCGTCCACGTCATCGACCTGCAGGGCGCGACTCTGCTCGTCGACCCCACCACCACCGAGCGGCGCTGAGCGAGCACTCCCGCCAGCGTCCGCGCATCACGCCGGGTTCGCCCGGCCACAGGGAGGGAACATGTCCCCAGGACTCATCGTCGTCATCCTGCTGCTGGTCTTCGCGGTCGTCGTCGTCATGCGCACGATCCGCATCGTGCCGCAGCAGACGGCTCAGATCGTCGAGCGTCTCGGCTCGTACAACCGCACGCTGACGGACGGTCTGCACATCCTCGTGCCGTTCATCGACCGGGTGCGCGCGAACATCGATCTGCGTGAGCAGGTCGTCACGTTCCCGCCGCAGCCCGTCATCACGAGCGACAACCTCGTCGTCAGCATCGACACCGTCATCTACTACTCGGTGACGGATCCGAAGTCGGCCGTCTACGAGATCGAGAACTTCATCCAGGGTATCGAGCAGCTGACGGTGACGACGCTGCGCAACGTCATCGGTTCGCTCGACCTCGAGCAGACGCTCACCTCGCGTGACCAGATCAACGGGCAGCTGCGCGGCGTGCTCGACGAGGCGACGGGCCGCTGGGGCATCCGCGTGAATCGTGTGGAGCTCAAGGCGATCGACCCGCCGGCGTCGGTGCAGGATTCGATGGAGAAGCAGATGCGCGCCGAGCGTGACCGCCGCGCAGCCATCCTGAACGCCGAGGGTTTCAAGCAGAGCCAGATCCTCACGGCCGAGGGTGAGAAGCAGAGCCAGATCCTGCGAGCCGAGGGTGAGGCGCAGGCCGCCGTCCTCAAGGCCCAGGGTGAGGCGCGCGCCATCCAGCAGGTGTTCGACGCCATCCACCGCGGCAAGCCGACGCAGCGTCTGCTCGCCTACCAGTACCTGCAGACGCTGCCGCAGCTAGCGCAGGGCGATTCGAACAAGATGTGGGTCATCCCCTCGGAGGTCACCGACGCGCTGCGCGGCATCTCGAGCGCTCTCGGCGGCGACGCCGGGCGTCCGGGCGACAACGATGACGAGGAATGGGTCGACCCCGGCACGAACGACGACAACGCGTTCGCCGACACGAAGCTCGAGGACCCTCAGGTCGCGCTCGCCAACGCGCGTGGCCAGGTCGATCAGGCCACGAACGAGGCTGAGGATTCGACGTCCCGCCCGCAGCGTTCCACGAGCGGTGACGACGGGGTGCCCGCCCTCGGCGCGTCGGCGATGCCGCAGGCGCCGCGCGGCGCGCAGACGACGCCCGCCAGCGGGTCCGACGCCGGTCTGCAGCCGGAGCCGGTCGACGCTCCGCGCGAGACCCAGCAGCAGCCGCAGCGTCAGATCCGTCTGCCGCACCGCCCCGAGCAGGACGGCGAGAAGCCGACGGGTCACGCCTGAGCCGAGCCGATGTGCACTCCAAGCGAACGCCTGGTAATGTTCTTCTTCGTTGGAAGGGCGCGAAAGCGGCCGGAAAGCACCACCTGTCCGGGTGGCGGAATGGCAGACGCGCTAGCTTGAGGTGCTAGTGTCCTTTATCGGACGTGGGGGTTCAAGTCCCCCCTCGGACACAGTTCACGAGAAAGCCCCGGTGAGATATCACCGGGGCTTTCTTGCGTGCTGCCCATGCAGGAATGAAAAGGTGGAGTCATGGCTTCTCAGACTTCCGCCGAATCCGACGTCCTGCGCATCTGCCGCGATCTGATCCGCATCGACACGAGCAACTACGGCCCGGGCACCGAGGGCCCCGGCGAGCGTGAGGCGGCCGAGTACGTCGTGGGCCAGCTGCAGGAGGTCGGCCTCGAACCCGAACTGTTCGAGAGCGAGCCGGGGCGTGCGAACGTCGTCGTCCGCATCCCGGGGGCCGACCGTGAACGCGGCGCGCTCGTCGTCCACGGCCACCTCGACGTCGTGCCCGCCGACGCCGCCGACTGGTCGCACGACCCGTTCGCCGCCGACGTCGAGGACGGCTGCGTCTGGGGCCGCGGCGCCGTCGACATGAAGGACATGGACGCGATGATCCTCGCGACCGTCCGCGACTTCGCCCGCCGCGGCGTCACTCCGCCGCGCGACCTCGTCGTCGCGTTCTTCGCCGATGAGGAGGCCGGCGGCGTCAAGGGTTCGCACTGGGCCGTCGACCACCGTCCCGAACTGTTCGAGGGCGCCACCGAGGCGATCAGCGAGGTCGGCGGCTACTCCGTCACCGTGCCGAAGAAGGGCGGCGGCGACCAGCGCGCCTACCTGCTGCAGACGGGGGAGAAGGGCATCCGTTGGATCCGCCTCACCGCCCACGGCCGCGCCGGCCACGGCAGCGTCCCCAACGACGAGAACGCCATCGCGCGCCTCGCCGCGGCGATCGGCCGCATCGACGCCCACGTCTGGCCGCGCCAGTACGTCGCGAGCGTCCGCCAGCTGCTCGACGGTCTCGCGGACATCACGGGCACGACCTACACCGACGAGGACACCGACGCGCTGCTCGCGCACATCCCCGGCGCGCGCACCTTCGTCGAGGGGGCCCTCGCGAACGTGTCGAACCCGACGATGCTCGACGCCGGCTACAAGCACAACGTCATCCCGCAGACGGCGTCGGTCAACGTCGACTGCCGCTTCCTGCCTGGGCACGAGGACGAGCTGATGGACGTCATCGCGGAACTCGCCGGCGAACACGTGACGATCGAGACGCTGCATCGCGACATCGCGCTCGACGCGCCGTTCGAAGGCCACCTCGTAGAACGGATGAAGGACGCGCTGCGCACCGAGGACCCGGGCTGCGAGATCTTGCCCTACTGCCTGTCGGCGGGCACCGACAACAAGGCACTCAAGCAGCTCGGCATCAACGGCTACGGCTTCACGCCGTTGCGGCTGCCGTCCGATCTGCTGTTCGCGCCGATGTTCCACGGCATCGACGAACGCGTGCCCGTCGAAAGCCTCGAGTTCGGGCAGCGGGTGCTCGCGCGTCTGCTCACCGACTGCTGATCAGAGCCAGCCGCCGTTGTCCTGCGGGCGCATGCGGATGATGCGGCGCCGCAACCAGATGCGGCGGACCCCGCCGAGGTAGATGCGGGTGCGGGCCAGCTCCCAGTGCCCGTACTCGGCCTCGTCGGTGAGGCTCTGGCGGATGTCGCTGCGGCTCGCGTCACGCGCGAACGTGAGCGTGCGGTATTCGTACTCGGCCATCTGCACATTCTTGCGCGATCGGGGTAGCGTTTTCCACATGAACGCCGACCCGCGCGCTGCCCTCGAAGCCCTCACACTCGCTTTCGAACGTCACCTCGAGGCGTGCTCAGCGCGTCGCGGTGACGACGACCCCGCCGTCATCGCGGCATCCGACGCCCTGGCCGACGCGTTCGAGACCTACGACGACGCGTTGCTCAACGCGTTCAACGAGATGACGCCGCTCGTCCTGCTCGACGACGACGATTTCGA